>JAYVHC010000514.1:0-2369 GCA_043771575.1 Planctomycetia bacterium | reverse complement strand
AGTATTAGCTTATCGTCGCACAATACCGGCGAAGCGCCTCCGCCGGTAAGCTCCTCCAACGTTAACTCTCGCTTCCATACCACTTTGCCCGTCGCAATTTCAATGCAAGCGGTTCCTAATGAACCGAAATGACAGATCACTCGCTTTCCATTCGTAACCGGAGTCGGTGACGCATAGCTGTTCATCGAATGCAGCGGTGGCGGATCTCTCTTCTCAAACAAGTCGATTCGCCGAAGTATCTCACCGTTTTCAGCATCCAGCTCTAGGGCAAACAATGTGACCGCAGCATCCACTACAATGTCGCGAGAACCAAAGGGGAGCACAGCCAGTTTTTCCGATGCTTCTCGTGTGCCTATAGCCACTTCTTCTGCCGAAGTCAGCCAAATCCTATCGCCAACAACAATCGGGGAGGACCATCCCTTACCAGGAATCAGTGTTTTCCAAACCGGCTCTCGAAACGAACTGCCCCACACCGTCGGAACTCTCTTTTCAACTATGTGCCCAGCGTTCGGGCCACGGAATTGCCACCAATCTTCGGCCACCGCACATTCGCTGCTAAACACCCAAAACAATCCGTGAAACAATCCGATAATAAGGGATTTGTCGATCATAGCACCGCTTATGAATTCGTTTTGACCGCCCACGACACGAAGATTCAATGGTTTTGCACAGGTGTAAACGTGCCGCTGTTCTCGCGTGCAATCAACTGCAACGTTTCGCGGCCCTCATCGCTAAACAGGTGCACCGTATGGATCGGAATCTGACGATACGCTGACGAAAAACCGTTGATCATCCGCAACATACCTACCGAGTTGTCTTGCAGTTCGCCATCGGACAGCAGAAAGATCGCATCGGGTTCCAGTGCCAACGCATTTTGCAAGGCTTCCGCGGGCATCGTCGCCCGTCCCAGTTCATGCGAACGCAACCAACGCTTGACGCGCGGCAACGTCTTATCATCGGGCTTGAAGAACTTCACACGCGAAGGGGGAATGTTGAACAGGTAAGTTGTCTGCGCATCAAAACAGATTACGTAAAATTCTTGCTCAGGCTGAAGGCCGTTGAGACTGTCGATCAGTTGATTGCAAGCGTATGTCCAACGGTCATCTTGAAGCATGCTCCGCGAGCTATCGAGCACAAATATGAACCGCTTGCCTTCAGCATACGCACCGAAAAACGCAGCTCCACGTTTCTTCATCGCAGCGGAAAGTGCGTTGGCAGCGGAACCAACGCCGCCGCCAGTACTGCTACCACTAGCCTCAGAATCTGATGCAAGCGTGGCATCAAACGCTTCGCTACCATCGACAGGCTTTGCCGCCACTGCAGACGAAACATCCAGCGTTGCCAGCGAAGGAGCCGTCACTAGTTGCGGCGGAGTATCTGCGGGCGGTTCGACGGGTGACACAACGGCAACCATGTCTATTTGGTCGAAACCCATTTCGTCAGCGTTACCGATGTCGGCGTCGAACATTACGCCGTGGCTATCTTTTCCAATACTGAAAGCAATGGACGCAACGACAATCAGCACCACCACGTGGATCGCAAAACTCGTCATAAACGCGACCGTACTACTGGCGCGTTTTTCGAAGTTCGAGCGATGGTGCAGCATGTTATAAAAAACCAATCGCAGTCGAAATTAAAGCTCGATGCGCGGAGAGCTTGGGAAGTGAACCTAGCGTACGTGTATGAAATCCGCCCAATTACGGTATCTAGAAATTGAACCAACAAGCTGCTTTTCGCAGACGGCGACGCTTTGATTATAGAGCAGGACGGAAAGAAGGGAAATCGAATTATACCCACCCATCGAGGGTGTGAGTTTTGTAAGGTGGCCGAGTTGCTCCGCAACTCGGAGCCATAGATTGAAGATCGGCCTACCTCATCGTGAGCTTAGACGAGTCGCGGGGGAACCTTGAATTTCCAGGGGTTTTTCGTTTCCCGGTTCCGCTATTCTCACCTGTTCTGTGCGGTTCCGCAGTACAGGACTCAGTACAGATTTTGGGCTCATCAGCCAATATAGCCATATCTCTAGAAGGCTTGCATCAGCCAAGTCATGCAACTGCAGATTATACCTACCATGCTCCAACGTGTGTATCGCCAGCGTGCCGTCCAGCGTTCGACCGCTCTCGGAATCGCTCAATCGAAACGCATGGTGGACTTTTTTAGTTATCGTGAGTGTGGCAGGAATGTACCACATCAGCAGCCGATCTTGTCAATTGAAATTGCGTCGGCTTTCATGCTGAAAGCCTGTTAGCCCTTAACCGATAGTACCGAAACAAACGGATGCCATGCGCTTATATGCTCCGTCCCGATGAACCAGCTACTACTTTTTGGGGTCAAATAACGAGCCTTTGGAAAAATCAAATCGAAGCTTC
>JAYVHC010000513.1:0-2038 GCA_043771575.1 Planctomycetia bacterium | reverse complement strand
TACAGCGGCGGTTGGCCACGGACGTTTTTCACGTAGGCTGTCTAATGGTTTATGTTTTTACAAATATCGTCTTGCCCGCGCATGTTTTCGACCGCCTTGATCCTGTTTACAAGCCTTCTGCGTGGGGCGATCCTTACCCACAAGTCGTACCTCATATTAAGGCGGCACTTGAGAAGTCTCTGGCGGAAATGGCAGAAGATTTTCCATTGGCATTTAGAGAAGATATGATTTCTATGGTGAGGGATATGTGTAATCCCGATCCGGAAAAACGTGGCACCGGATCAGGACCCCGTTCCGATGCTGGAACGTCCCTCTGGCTACAAAAGTTTGTATCAAGGTTTGACATCATGGAGAAACGTGCGGGTTTAGCTGCGCGTAAACAGAATGCTTGACGAAAGTGTTCCCCGGAGGGTCGTCCCGCGCTGGCGTAGTTCGTGGGTCGCAGCGACTACTCCAGAGGCAAGAGCCAATAAGCAAGGTAACGCGTCCGATCTAAGTTCGACTGTACGGTTGGCAGAAACCGAGTTTCGCTCTAATAGCAGTGTACCAATAGCCTCGGAATTAATGTTCGTCGCTTCGCAGTCCGGTAACTCTAAATTAGCGCAGGAAGCGGCGCGGTCGATTCTCGTTAAAAAAAATGACATATCGACTTTTAGCTTGATCCGTAGCGCGCAACGAGTATTATCCGGCAATGTTGAAGATTCACAGACGAAGACGAACAATGAATTTGTTCGACTTGGGCGCAAATTACTTCTCCAAAACTACAACAACCCAATACTCTTGATGGACGTTGCGCATGCCCTTACGGCGAACGGGCAATCTGGCTCTGCCGAGCGTTTCATTCGAAGTGCGCTTCACTTCGCGCCGTCTAATCGATTTGTTCTGCGCAGCGCGGTACGTTACTACTTGCATGTAGGGCAGAAGGACTATGCCCATAACTTGTTGCTTAAATCGCCATTGCTTCGAGGTGACCCATGGATACAAGCGTCGGAGATTGCTGTTTCAAGCGTTCTTGGAAAAACATCAAAATTCGTTAAGGGAGTTGATAGATTGCTGCAGGAAGCACCTGTGCTTGCCTTGAATTTTTCAGAGTTGGGTAGCGCAATTGCGACAGTGCACTTAAATAGTGGAAGTGATAAGAAAGCTAAAAAGTTATTCGCAAAAAGCTTGATTAACCCGAATGACAACACCGTGGCCCAAGCGGAGTGGGCGGCGCGCCGCTTAGGTTTAGTAGTTACTGAACAAGCACTTAAAGTACCACTCTCTTTCGAAGCAAATAGCACGCATAGCTATAGATCACTTGAAATCGAAAACTCGATTCAACAAGCGATGCAGTGGTTGGATGATGAGCCTTTTTCTTCTCGACCAATTGGGTGGCTTGGTTATCTTCATTCCATTAACGACGAATTCGAGAAGGCTGCGGAATACCATCAACGATTGGTTCAACTCGAATCGCAGGCGTCAACTTCCGATTTGCTCAACTTGAATTTCAGTCGCATTGAAAGTGGCTCAGTTGAGGACGCTGCTTTTCAGTTAATTGAATTGAGTCGTGCCGCCGATATTGGGGCACACAGTGCACATATGTTTGCGAACGCTGGCGCGCTTTCATATGCCACTGGAGATCAAGAATCTGGACGCAAGTTGTACCAACGAGCAATCGATGCTGCTAAGACCCGGTCGGAAGCGAATACAGAAGCTCTAGTAAGAGCTTTTTTTGCACGGGCTGCAGTGAAATACGGTGACCCAAGGCGCGATGCAATCTTGGAAGAGGCGACAAAACATTCAACCTTGAATACCAATCCCGGTGCCACGCACGTTCTTCGTCGGTTAGTGGACACAACGCGTCGAGCTGAACTTGAAGTATCCGCCTTGAAGAAGGTGGCAAAACAAAAAGTGGTGTGGGATTCCGCAACCAATACGCTGACGATACGGTAGGGAGTAATCGGGGTCGGAGCCAGCCTCCATTTCTCTTAAGCCGCCAGCTTCGCACTCGCCAGCCGATTCAAACTAACCCCTTGCTCTGCCGCCATCATGGCCA
>JAYVHC010000512.1:0-9106 GCA_043771575.1 Planctomycetia bacterium | reverse complement strand
GCTCTGTTCAAACAGTTTTTCAAGCGTTGCCGCAGCTTCGCCAAATTGCCTTGATTTTGAAAGCTCTTCAACTTGTTCAATTAACAGTCGTTCTGCCCCAGTTGCAACGGCCGGGGGCGAGTGTGAACCAAGACTCTGTGCAAAAGAATTAGCGAGAGTGAATATTCCCAGTAGCAGGCACGCCAAAACGAATTCCCTCTGTTTCACTCAAAATTCCCCGCACAAGCATTCCGTTCAAAAATTGACAGCGTCCAGTCTAGCAGCCGCCGTCAACCGAGTCATCCAACACTTTGCGAATAAAGAAAGCTAAACCCACTCCAGCGCAAGCGCTAGCAGGAAAGAATCGAGAGGGTCGCGCGGGTGGCACTGGTGGTGAACCCCTTTTGTGACAAAGCACTAATTGAATTTATTTAATAAAAAACTTGTAATTGCTTGCAAATTGTTGTAGCATTTCCTCCCGCTAGTGGCATTAGACATTGTCACCAAAGGGGTCTGACCCTCTTCGGGCATGTTCTTTTGTCAGGGATTTTGCATGCCCTCTAAAGTACTAGCCCCCTTTGGAGACAAAGCCTAGCCTCGTGAAGCGACAACTCTTGATTGGCTGGTGAAGGTAGGTGCGAGACGAAAGGTTAAAGAAAGTTGAACGACGAACTCGCAACATGTTTGCAAAAACCAGCCCAGGAAATCGTGCGAGGCAAATTGCTGTATTTTGTGACTTGAACAAAACCTTTTTTGAGGAGAGAGATTCAATGGTCCGCCCCAGCCAAACTCAAGACCGCCTTGTTCCTCGTAAGAAAAACCCAGCTTCTGCGCGGAATCGTGTGCGACACACTCAATTGGGAAACGCCTATACGTTGCAGTTCGAGACTCTCGAGAGTCGTAATTTGCTGGCGAATACCATCGAGAATTTTCCAGGAATGAACTCGTCTTCTAACCCGCCTGATACTGTTGGTGACGTCGGCCCAAAACACTACGTGCAAATGGTCAACGCGACCCAGTACCAAATCTGGAATAAGACGGGGACTTCGCTGGCCGGGCCGTTAACGCTCGGCAATCTGTGGCCGGTAGGCAATGTTTGCCGGAGCAATACGGGCGATCCGATTGTGGTCTACGATCATTTGGCGGACCGCTGGTTATTATCGCAATTTGCCAACCCAAGCCACATGTGCATCGCAGTTTCACAAACGGCTAACCCAGTTGCGGGAACTTGGTTTACCTACACGTTCAATGTGGGTTCGTTCCCGGACTACCCGAAACTAGGTGTCTGGCCCGACGCCTATTACATGTCCAGTTTCGAAGATCCAAACCTTGGCGTTTACGCATTCAATCGCACTGCGATGCTCTCAGGTGCAGCCGCCAACTTTGTAAAGACGACGATACCAGCGCTTGGTACGGCTACTGTTCGCAGTACGCGAATTTTGCCCGCCGACCTAGATGGTGCGGCACCGCCCGTTGGTACACCGAATTACTTCGTGCGCACTGTGGACTCGCAACAGGACCCTGCGAACCCAGTGGATCGCATCGAAGTTTTTGCCGCTACACCGAATTTTGTGGCTGGGACGTTAGCGTTTCCAAAGATTGCGACGCTGGCACCGAACCCCTTTGAAATCATGACGTGCAACCGGAATGGCCAAGGACTTCGAGACTGCATTCCGCAGCCTGGAATTGTCGATACCGTCGATGCGCTCTCGAATCGACCCATGATGCAAGTCCGCTATCGCAATTTCGGTACGCATCAGTCGATGGTATTTAATCAAACGATTGACGTGGAGCCGCTTATTCGCGGCTTCAATGCCGTCAAGGAAGTTGCTGGAATACGCTGGTACGAGCTGCGTAAGGCTGCACCGGCCGCCAATTGGACTATTTTCCAGCAAGGTAATTACCTGCCACAAAACGCTGTCATCACCGCGGAAAACCAGCTGCTGCATCGCTGGATGGGCAGTTCCGCCATGGACGGCAAGGGCAATATCGCAACGGCTTATAGTATCACCAATAGCAACGCTGCCGCGCCCGTGTTTGCAGGCTCACGCTACACTAGCCGATTGGCGACGGCGCCATTGGGTACGCTCGGTACCGAAAAACTCATCCGAAATGGCGTCAATGCCCAAGGGGACGCCGATGCAATAGTTGAGCCCCAGCGCTGGGGAGACTACTCGACGCTCAGTGTCGATCCACTGGACGATAGCACGTTTTGGTTTACGACTCACTACGCTGGCATAGGAGGTGTAGGTGCCAGACCAACTTCAATTTCGTCCTTCTTGGTCAACCCATCGCCAACGATCACTTTGGGCAGCTCAAGCAACAATCTTGTCCTCCGCAAAGTGGCTCTGGAACCCACGAAAATTGAGCTCATCGTCGATGGTATGGTGACCAACGTTTATGTGCTGGCTGACTTGACAAAGCTAACGATCAACTCGGGCGCAGGTAGCGATCTGCTGACTGTCGACTTTGTGAACGGGAACCCAATCCCTGCTGGAGGCCTGGCGTTTAATGGACAGACCGGGGCAAATGATCGGCTGCGGGTGCTCAATGGGGCGTTTTCAACTATCACTAAGACTTTTACCAATGCCCACGATGGGAAAGCAGTTCTAACCTCGGGATTAACTAACAGCACGATCAGCTACACTGGGCTCGAACCGGTTCTTCTCAACGTTGGCAGTGTAGCCAACATGGTCTTCAATTTGCCGGCTGGTCCAAATCTTGGCGTGTTGGTTGGCAACGATTTAGGCGGAGCTGCGAACACGTCGGAAATTCGCGGTGCAACTTTCGAGGACACTGCGTTCACCAATCCGACCACCAGTCTCACGGTGAACCTGGGCAACCTTGGCGATTCGATCACCATGCTAACGATGGACCCAGCCTTCCTAGCGGCTGCGACCACGACTATCAACGGTGGTAACGGCAACGACACCATTGTCGGTAATAGCCTGGCGAATACGCTGCGCGGCGGAGCTGGCAACGATCGGCTGACTGGCGGCGGTGGGAATGACGCGATCTCCGGTGGCACCGGCAACGATACGTTTGTGTTTGACACAGACGCTGCGCTTGGAACCGATACACTCAGTGAACTTGCTGGCGCCGCCGCCGGTGTCGATACACTCGACTTTAGTTCGACAACGACTCGACCGATCGCCATCAACTTGGCCAACGCTGCTCTTCAGCCCGTTAACGCGGGCCTAAGCCTCATTCTTGGATCGGCGTTCGCTTTTGAGAACGTCGTGGGTGGAAGCCTTGGCGATAATATCAATGGCAACACCCTCAACAATACGCTTACTGGAGGTGGCGGCAACGATGTGGTCAGCGGCGGGACGGGGGATGATATTTACAAGTTCGATACGGATCTCGCGCTCGGTGCGGACATCATCAGCGATTCCGGCGGAATCGATACGCTCGACTTCAGTGCAACCATTTCTCGAGCCATAGCGCTGAACCTCGGACTAGCGGCTGCTCAAGTTGTTAACGCGGGGCTGACCCTGACGATCGCAAATATCATCGCCGAAATTGTGATCGGTGGAGCTCTGGGAGATACGCTCACCGGAGGTATTGCCAACAGCGTGCTCGTTGGCAGCCGGGGCGACGATCGGCTTATCGGCGGCTCGGGACGCAATGTGCTCATTGGCGGAACGGGTACGGACCTTATTTCCGGTAATGGCGGCGACGACCTGTTGATCGCTGGCTTTACTTTGCATGACTTTAATGTCAATGCACTGAAAACGATCCTTGCCGAATGGAGCAGTCTCGTGAATCCCTACTTGATCCGAGTTGCCAATTTGCGTGCTGGGGTGGGTGGAATTCGGCTTCAGGCCGCGGGTGTCGGTGCCACAGTCTTCAACGATGCACCTTCAGTTGACACACTCACCGGCGGTTTAAACAACGATTGGTTCTTCGCAAATGCCGCGGACATCATTACCGATCTCGCCATTGGTGAATTAGTCGATGTTATTTAATGTTGCGTTGATTAAGTTCGGGACCAGCCGGAGTGCGTTAGCACCCGGCTGGTGGCTTTAGAAGTTGCGCGTTTTCTGCTCTTCCGGACCAACGGCCCACCAATTTACTTAGCCGAGCCCAACGGGCTGGTGCTAGTCGAAATGAACGCCAAGGGCCAAAGGTCCGGCCGTTCGTGAACCGTCGTGGTTGTGATGACACAAACGGACGGGCCGTTGGCCCTTCGATTGGATGCGGTTGTTTGTTCCCAGCCCGTTGGGCTGGGCTGGGCAAACGAACGGGGCGTTGCCCCTAATCCAGAAAACGAGGCTTGCAGTAAGGCCTTGGCGAGTAGCCTGCCACCCCAAACTTGCCTATCAATCTTCCTCCTCGGATTCGACCTCATCAACATCTTCCCACTCGACGTCCTCATCCACGTCTTCCCCATGCTGTGCGAGCGCAGAAGGCGATTCTGCTGGTCGGATTCGAGTCGATGAAGCTGACTTGGAGGTGATCTTTGAAAGGGCTTCAATCGGCTCTTCGGCGTCGCTGTTTTCCCAGGAATTGTCGCGCGGCAGAATGCGGTTTTTGCGAGCGGCAGATGGCGGCGGTGGTGGCGAGTTGGACCCTTCGCTGTTCGCTTGTATGGCTTCCCATTCTGACAGTGTGATGACCACTTCGCGAGCTTGCGATCCAGCATAATTGCCGACGATGCCGTCTTCTGCCATGAAGTCGACCAACCGCGCTGCACGCCCGTAGCCAATACCCAGCGCCCGTTGTAACAGCGATACGCTTCCTCGGCCTTCGCGAACGACAATGTCCACGGCAGCAGCGTACAGTTCATCGCGCTTCTTGAGCATCGCTAGTTTTGGTTCTTCGCCTTCGTCTTCCTTGACTTTCAAGTTCACCAGCTCATTGACGAAATTCTGTTCGCCGGTACTGCAGTGGTCGACAACGGCGTTGATTTCTTCGTCGCTCAAGTACGTTCCCTGACCACGCAGCAATGTGCTAGTCCCTGGCCACAGGAACAGCATGTCACCGTTGCCAAGTAACTTATTGGCACCAATTTCGTCTAGCACCACGCGGCTGTCCGTCTGACTGGCAACTTGGAACGCGATACGCGCGGGCAAGTTACTCTTGATCAAACCGGTGATAACATCGACCGTCGGCTTTTGTGTTGCCAGGATCAAGTGAATCCCCACGGCACGGCTCTTTTGCGCCAAGCGAATGATGTGCGATTCGACTTCTTTGCCTGCCGTCATCATCAAGTCTGCGATTTCGTCGGCGACGATCACAATAAAAGGTAGGTGATCAGGAATTGCGTCCGCCTCCTCGGGATTTTCAGGCTTCAGCCGCTCGAGCAACTCTTCGCGTCCGAGTTGATTGTAATTAACGATGTGACGCACGCCGGCGCGAGCCAGTAGGGCGTAACGCTCTTCCATCTTGTCGACGGCCCAAGCCAGAATTGCCTCGGCTTTCTTCATGTCCGTAACCACAGGATGCATCAGATGTGGCAAGCGAGCATAGCCGCTCAGCTCAACCATCTTGGGATCGATCATCAACATGCGAACTTCATCCGGTCGCTTTGTCATCAGGATCGAAGCGATGATAGCGTTCAAGCACACGCTCTTACCGGTACCGGTTCGACCAGCGATCAACAGGTGCGGCAGGCTCGCGAGGTCGACCGTGAGCGCATTGCCTGATACGTCCTTGCCAAGGAACAGCGGGATCTTGGCTTTCTTGCTCGCCGCAGCACCCTCTTCGATTACTTCGCGCAGCCGCACGACTTGCCGCGTTTCATTTGGCACTTCGATTCCGACGGTGTTCTTGCCTGGAATCGGCGCAACAATACGTACGCTCGGCACCCGCAACGCAATCGCCAAGTCTTCGGACAAGCCGGTGATCTTCGAGAGCTTCAAGCCAGGTTCCAGCTCGATTTCATACTGAGCAATTACAGGCCCAGTTTCGATTTCTACCACGCGCACATTAAGATTAAAGTCGCGAAATGTTTTTTCCAGCGTCTTCGCTTTGCGACGTACTTCGACCGATTGTGCTTCGAAATCGATATCAGCGCTTTCGGTCAGTAGATCGATGCCAGGTAGTACATATTCCTCCGCTCCTTCTGGCAAGCGTGTATCGTCGAGGTGCCCAAGCGAATCGACGGCCGCTTGTTTTTCGTTTTTCTTTGTCTTGCCGCTACGCACACGTGGGCCGGGAACATCGTGTGCCGTTTCGGCACGAACCTGAACCGCTTTCCCTTCAAACTCCAATTCGCGGACCTCCGCGTCCTCTGCCTCCTCTTCAACTTCGCCGCTCAACGCATCCGCATCCACTTCACCCGCTGGAGATGTTGCGATTGGCTGCTTCGTAACCACGCCCAAGGCGTTGCCGGCAATCGACTTCGCAGACGCCAGTATGCCTTCAGTCACAGCGGCTACAGAGGCCGCTGGAGCAACCGCGGATCCGTCCAACTGCTGGCCGCGAATCTTAATCGTCGGTTCGCTGCTAGCGGACACTGTCGCATTGCTTTCGACGGGAACTTGAACACCAAATTCCACATCACTCGTCCGACGCTTTGGCCGCATCATCGAGCCATGCAGCGCGTCGGAGAGCCCTACTGGGATGGATATGCGTCTGCGAGTTGCAGATGCCGCCGAGGTTGCAACGGTGGCTCCACCCAGTAGCATCCATGCGACCGCGCGGACCATCATATAATCTGTACTCAGCAACAAACCCGCAATCAACACCGTGCTCGCTAGAATAATACTGCCCACAGTTGCGAAATGCTCATTCAGCCAGGTAGCGGACATTGTACCCAAGTAGCCTCCCGCGCCGATGACCGAAGATAGTGGGGTGTTCCACCGTAAAAGCGATACAAGCGTTGTTGTTGCCAGGATCACCAGCAACCAGCCGAACTTACGCGAAGCGCGCACGTAGTTGCTTTGTACTTGAAACATCCAAATCGCCAACACGCTAAGGCCAATTGCAACGAGAATGGAACCGATGCCAATTGCTTGAACCATCAGTTGACTGGCCCATGCGCCCCAATAGCCGCACCAATTTTGAGGCTGCTGGTTGAGCGGATAAACGGCAGCATCCAACTTGACTAGCCCCGTGAAGGGTGACGGCAGCGCTCCACCAACATCCGCCGGATCGTAACTCAGCAGACTGAGCCAAAGAAACAAGCACAAGGCCGACAGCAAAACCGCTTCGAGGTCAAACTCAATTTTGCGTGAGTTGGGTTGAGTCGTCGAGTTCGCCATGCCGATCACGCCCTGTCCGGATTGTTCACGGTTAATGTGACCGCAACAAGGGTGTTGCAGCCTGAGGATCATCCGTGATCCGTTCCTTCAGTCAAAAGCTCCGCTTCATCGGCTTCCATCGTCGCATGCCTTCAAGATAATTGACAGAATCGCTAGCTAACCCTTAGGTTTATCGAGCCGTCAAAGTCTCAACGACCGAATCTTTTGGCACAGTCTCCTCAGGCAACGGTTTGACGGGTTACTGAAAACAAGGCTCCCTTTGCGATAACCGAGCGAGTACAATCGGACCGTTCACCTCACTTCCCTATCCTCGCTTAATTCCAAACCTCGCCACCATGACACAACTGAACAAATTCAGCCAACGCATCACTCAACCCAAGAGCCAAGGCGCTTCGCAAGCGATGCTGTATGCGACCGGCATGAAACCCGAAGACATGCAGAAAGCTCAAGTCGGGATTTGCAGCGTTTGGTACGACGGCAATTCATGCAACATGCACTTGAATAAGCTAGCTGACGCCGTCAAAGAAGGCGTTCAAGCCCAAAACCTAATCGGCATGCGGTTTAATACAGTCGGGGTCAGTGACGGAATCTCCATGGGAACCGACGGCATGAGTTTCTCGCTGCAGTCGCGTGACCTGATCGCCGATTCGATCGAAACGATCATGGGCGGCCAGTGGTACGACGGCTTGGTTGCTCTGCCCGGCTGCGATAAGAACATGCCTGGTTGCTTGATGGCCATGGGGCGGCTAAATCGTCCTGCGCTGATGGTCTACGGCGGAACGATTCGGCCAGGCAAGTGGAACGGTGAATCTCTCGATATCGTCTCGGCTTTTCAGTGCTATGGCCAATATCTTTCGGGGCAAATCACCGACGAAGAGCGCGAAGAAATTGTACGCCACGCCTGTCCTGGTGCAGGCGCTTGCGGAGGTATGTATACCGCCAATACGATGGCATCAGCCATTGAGGCTCTGGGCATGTCGCTGCCTTACAGCGCCTCGATTCCTGCTGAGGATCCAGCCAAGATCGACGAGTGCCATCGCGCGGGCGCAGCGATTCTCAAACTGCTCGAATTGGATTTGAAGCCTCGCGATATCATGACCCGCCAAGCGTTCGAGAACGCTATGACAATTGTGATCGCACTCGGCGGCTCCACGAACGCTGTGCTGCACTTGATCGCGATGGCGCGCAGCGTTGATGTTCCGCTTACCATCGATGATTTTCAAGCGGTCAGTGATCGGGTCCCCTATTTGGCGGACCTCAAACCGAGCGGTCGCTTTGTTCAAGAAGACCTACATTCAGTCGGTGGTACACCGGCGGCCATGAAGTACTTGCTTGAAAAAGGCTTTCTTGATGGCTCGTGCATGACGGTTACCGGAAAGTCGCTGGCCGAAAACCTGGCGGACTGCGCACCCCTGAAGGCGGGTCAAAAAGTGGTTCACACCGTCGAGAACGCCATCAAAACAACTGGGCACATTCAAATTCTTCGCGGCAATTTAGCCCCAGATGGTGCTGTCGCCAAAATTACCGGCAAGGAAGGGCTGAAATTCTCGGGACCAGCCAAGTGTTTCGACAGCGAAGAACTCATGCTGCTCGCGCTGCAAGAAAAACGCATCGGCAAGGGTGACGTCATTATCATTCGATTCGAGGGACCAAAAGGTGGTCCGGGAATGCCGGAAATGTTGACCCCAACATCCGCGATCATGGGTGCCGGACTAGGCAGCGACGTGGCGCTGATCACCGACGGCCGATTCTCCGGCGGCTCGCACGGTTTCATTGTCGGACACGTCACGCCCGAAGCCCAGGAAGGCGGCCCGCTGGCCTTAGTGCAAGATGGCGACTTTGTCACCATCGACGCCGATACGAATCGACTCGACTTTGAGGTTTCGGAGGCCGAAATCGCACGCCGCCGTGCAGCCTGG
>JAYVHC010000511.1:0-1954 GCA_043771575.1 Planctomycetia bacterium | reverse complement strand
TGACCGGCTCCGCATTGCCATCGAAGGGAGCACCAATAATGACATCGATCATAACGTCATCGTAACCTCGGTCACCGACGCCAATCCATGGAGATGGCGAGTAGTGCTCCTCCCATCCAATTCGGATCTTGGATGTCCCCGTCTCGCGTACTCTTAGGTGTTTGTCTCCATCTCCATTGTCACTGGACTCTTGGAGTACATAGACACCGAGAGTGGTACCTGCGGGGAAGGTTGAATCGCTGGACGTGCGAAAGATGGATTGCCGCGAATAGAGGACACGACGATTGGCTAAGGCAAAAACTTCGGTTGCGTAGTTTGGTGAGCTAGGCAGAACTCCATTGACCGCGCCGTTGGGACCATTGACAACAAATAGCCCCAGCTCATTGAACTCTTCACGTCCGATCGTCAACTGCGAGGAAAGTGCGATAATTTGATCGCGGGTTCCGGCAAGACCTCCCATTAAGATACTGACAAAGCCTGCTGGTGCCGTTTCTGCTTCGCCATCGATTCGTTGGGTGTATTGGTCTGAAGATCTATCGCTACTGTTTAGTTCGTTGATAACGAGCAACGCGTCCAACGGACTAAGATTGCGGTCGCCATTTGTATCCAAGTACGAGCCGAGCCGATTCTGCCGGACACCTAAATCGCTGGATGCACCGCGAGCATTCAGTGCATTTATCACGACCAAAGCGTCTAGCGGAGAAATTGACATGTCATTGTTGACATCCAACGGACGAGCGGGGTTCCGCCAATCGGAGTTCATGAGCAGTCGAGACTCTAGTTGTTCAAACAACCACATTCGGCGTCGTTGAAGAGATTGTTCGTGTCGGCGAGTATTTGAGTTGCGTCGCATGTTGTAATGTCTAGCTGAAATAACTTCTCGGGCGTAGCGAATGTGGGATGTAGTATATCTACCGTAGTGTAAACTGATTCTCGAAAAACCTGCTCGTAAGGACAAAACTTTTGTCACGATCCATGCGACAGAAAAAGAAGAAGCGAACGCACAAGTTTCCGGAAAAACAAAAACTCGTGGGCACTGCTTGATCGTAGGTTTGCTTGGACGTTTCCCTTTAGCAGAAGCAGCGAAAAGCAAAACCAAACCGAACGCAAGAAGTAGGAAAAAATTGAGAGATCTTTGGATCCCGATGTTGCAGTACTGGCCTAGTGGCCGGAACTCTCGAAAGGGCTGAGCTTCGTTGCCAGAGGTTTTGCGAAGCTGAACGAGTATGCCGTCTCGCAGTACTGCGTAAAATTTAGAGTAGTCGAACTGACTTTTAAGTAATTCGAAGCAGGGGGTAGTCTGGACATTCGCATCACCCAACTTCGGTACAGTGTGGCACGTCCAAAGCGATTGCGATGGGCGTGCAAAACAATCTCAGCCCATATCATTAAACTCGAAAGCTTCGAGCGTAACGGGCAGCACGCTCACTCCCTTTGCAAGCTCATGTCGTGACACACTCTACGCGGCTTGCATTCCAAGGCTCATGGCGCACGGGGCAACCGATGCAGGACCGCTTCGAACTCAGCGATTCTCGACTGGAGGTCAGCTAATATGTCTGCATCTGAATCTATGTTGGGAACATAACCTTCCAGGACAGCCAACGCCTTCGCGAAGAGTAGTTGGCACGTTGCAGAGTCGCCGAGTTGGTGATGCAGCTTGGCTTGGCTCAAATGCGCATCAGCTCTTAGTATCCGATAAGTTTCGTACTTTTTCTCCAGCTTCTCATATTTCTCCGCTGCGGTTATGAACTGATCATAGACGGCGATCGCTTTTGGGATATCGAGGTGCTCTAAAGCTCGAGCATGGACCTCAATTGTGAGTAGAATGGCCGTTTGGATGTCGGCGTTGTCATGCGATTTGCGGAAGTGATTGTTAATCAGCTCCATGGCCCGCTCACAATGCTCGCTGGCCTCCGCCCATTGGCCTGCTTTGGTCGCGTTTTTCGCAAGTGCA
>JAYVHC010000510.1:0-5550 GCA_043771575.1 Planctomycetia bacterium | reverse complement strand
AATATTAGTCTCACGCGAAATGGAGTTCCCGTTGCTACCACCGGTCTAACCCTTTCCGCGATCGACGACCGCAAGTACAGCCTATCTGGCCTTGCACCTACAAACAGCGTTGACGGCGACTATGTACTGACCGTCAGTGGCACTGGTCTTTTGGATGCCGCCGGCAACCGAGGAACGGGCAGCTCAAAAACGGCGTGGTCCCTGGATCGCCAAGCCCCCGATGCAGCTACGGAACTGAATTTCGTACGCGATTTGGGAGCACTTGCTGCTGGCGGCCCGCCAACTTCGGGGACGATCTCTGGCAAAGCACTTGCCGGACTGATCGTGACGTTAACCGACCTGACGACCAACAAGCGACTAGGCGAGGCGGTTACCACACTTGCTGGCTTTGCGATTCCGATCGACTTACTGACCCCAGGCAATCACAGCGTGCAAGTGCGAGTCACCGATGCTGCGGGCAATTCGGCCGATGCACTTTTGGAGATTTTTCTCGACCCAACTCCGCTGGCCGTCGAGCGAATTGACAGAATCCCATCGGGAACGACGGTAGACCCCGTGGACTCGGTAGATATCGTTTTTTCGAAAGCCATTAACCCGGCTTCCTTCACGTTGGAGGACTTGGAACTGACTCGCGACAACGGCTCTAACCTTGTTGACGGGTCGGTCTCGATCAGTGCGCTCTCTGACCGAGCCTTTCGTGTCTCGGGGCTCAGAGCGATCACTGTTGCACATGGACTCTATCGACTTGCAGTACGCGTCGAAAACGTGATTGACTCCGCTGGTGTCGCAGGACTCGGAGAGTTTACGTCGAGTTGGGTTCAAGCGGGATTCGACTTCGGTGACTTACCCGACACCTATGGCACCACCGCCGCCAGTGGCGGAGCGCAGCATGCATTGGGCGGCCCACTCTACTTAGGTACGACGGTAACTCCTGACGAGAACGGCTTGGTGAGCACGAGAGCAAACCTTGATACGGCTGACGATGGCGTAGTGATGCCAGCGGTGCTGGTTCGAGGGATGGATGCTGGGTTCATCGTTACGGTGTCGCAAGCGGCTCGCTTGGATGCGTTCATTGATTTCGATGGCAATGGAGTCTTTGCTGAAAGCGAACGGATTACGCCGGTCAGCGGACAGGTCCTTGCCGGCGGTGCAAACACGCTGAAAATCCCGATCCCACGAGAGGCTTCGGCGGGCAGCCAAGGTGCTCGATTCAGAGTTTCTACGCGAGGCGGCTTGAGTCCAATCGGGCTTGCAGAAGACGGTGAAGTCGAGGACTACCGTGTCTCCGTTTTCGCTGCTCGATCAAACAGCTCACAATTGATTCCCGATCCAGAGTTCCTTGGCCAAACGATGATGTACGTAGTAGGCGGGCCGGCGGCCGATCGTATTCAGATTGCTCAAGTCGCCGATGGTTTGCGAGCCACGATTAACGGACTCGACGGATTGGTCCTGCGACTAACGTCCCGAGTGGCGATGTTTGGATTCGGCGGAAACGATATCCTGCGCATGGAGGGCATATCTTTGCCCGGCTTTATCGACGGCGGCGCAGGGAACGACACAATTCGCGGTGGCGATGGCGATGACACGCTTTACGGTCGTGGAGGAAACGACGTCATCGCGGGTGGAAATGGCATCGATATCATTTATGGCGGCAGCGGCGAGGACAAACTGTACTCAAACAGGGGAGCCGGAATACTTTTCGGCGAAGGTAATAATGATTTACTGGTCGGTAATGGAGTACTCGTTGGCGGAAATGGTGATGATGAGATCATAGGTCGAAGTACTCGCAACATACTCATCGGAGGCGCCGGCGCTGACAAGCTCAACGGCGCAGATGTCAAACAGGGCGATATCATTATCGCCGGTTACACCACGTATGATGAAAACGTGTCGGCACTATTCGCATTGCGTGAAGAGTGGGCTCTCTTGTCCCCGGTACTTACTCGTATTGCTCACCTGGATGGTTCAATAAAAGACGGGCTAAATGGATCGACCTACCTAAACCGTTCTAGTGTTATCCTAAAGCGGACTGCGGATACGATAACCAATTTCGGGAGCAACAATCCTACCCGCGACGATTGGATCTTTATGTCTACACTGAGCGTAAAGGTCAATCCGCCCGGGATTGTAGAAAAGTATGATAGCCAGGAATCGCCAGCGTTTTCGCAATCGTTGTCTGAAAGGGTTAGTATCGGCTGGAACAATTCTGACCAGCCGAGCGATGTCAACGGTGATGGACTTACGACACCACTAGATGCCTTACTGGTTATCAACCGCTTGAACCAGCAGGCTTCGCCCCTTGCTAAAACGCGATTAGTGAGCGATCCATTTTTTGATACAAGCGGCGACGGCATGGTATCACCCCTCGACGCGCTGCTGGTGATCAATGAGCTCAATGCGGCTAGGTCGGGTCCAAAACTGGATGATTCAGACGCTGAAATGAACGCCATCCTGATCGCCGAAGGAGAAAATAATGCAATCGCTCGTTGGGATCAGGCACTCATGGACATTGGTGTAGATTTAGACTCCTTCACTTTGGCAAGGAAAAAGCGACTTAGCTAAACTTGGACATTGTCGCAGCTTAGTGGTGCAGCTTAGTTAGTGTTGCAGCAGGCAACGTAGAGGAGCAGGCAAACGTAGCTGATGACGTAAGAAACCGGAGGAGAGAAAACCCGCGTCGGCGGCGCCGGTTTCTCACGAAACCAGCTACCCTTAATTGACACCACCGAATTTCGGGCGAATCATAATGGGTTGTTGTTGCGAATCGCATTAATGTAACGCCTCCATAAGCCAACGCCGCGAGTGTTGGCTTGTGGAATTAAACTTGGGTCAAACTGTGGACCACCCCCAAAATTTTTGCGCAATATGAAATCGCTCAGCGAACGCGCTGCAAATTGCTGAGATTCTAGCAAATTACCCAGGTGTGCTATTTGAACCGCGTTTAGTTTGCCCCCGCGCCGTGCCAGGTCAAACGATTGACGCAGAAAAACCAGCTCAGCTTCATTGTTGATCGTGTTCGAGAATTTCGCCCACGAGCGCTTGTAGCGCACATCCCATTCGGGCAACAGCATCAACCGCTGTAGTGCTTGAAGCCTGACTAGCGGCGATCGAGTTTCGACGCTGGGAAGCAGATTCGAGTCGCTCAGCGAGGCTCTCCAATTGGACAACATTAGCCGACCTTTGTCAGCTTCGCCTGCCAAAGCGCTCGCTTCCAAAAGTCGATCGAGCGCCTCGGCAATATTGTCGGACCCTGCTAACTGCCCCAGTACCGTCTTCGATAACGGGATCGTTTCGACCGGTCGGCTAACCCATGCGGGTAATCGCGTATTGCGATCCTTGAGCTCTTTCACCGACTTAGAATCAACAGAGACAACCGAGTTGCGAACGTTTTGCTGATTGATAGTCACTTCGCCACCCGTCACATGCGCTTGCAGGGCGACGTCCGTAATCGTCACCAACAGAGTAGCTTTGGCGGCAGTCCAATTGACTATCGCCAGCGGCAATTCATTGTCAGTAAATTCAATAACCGTATTTTGCGGCATATCGACGAATGCGATCAAACCGTGCGATAACTCGACCTTGGCCGAACGCATTTGAACTCCCTGGGTAAACGTCAATCGTGTATCAGCCGCAAGCACGATACGACCGCCACCGGCAACATCGGCTTCCGCTCGCGACATTGGTAACGTCAATAGCTGTGTCGCATCGGTAGCCTCGGTGGTCTCAACATCGTCACCAGGACTTACTCCTTGCCAACCTGCTTCATCTTCATAAGCGTTATCCAGATCGCGTCTGGCCAATAGACCAGCAATTTTGCTCCACTGAATAATCTTCATCGGATTGACTGCCAATTCATTGGGCACTGTGGGCGGTGGCACGGGCGTTATAACGACTTGCGGTATGTCCAGCGGCCGATCCAGCGGACTGCCTTGTGGCGTTAGCTCAGGCGGCATCTTCGGAATTTCATCAGGTCCCTGGACGGCGAGTCCCTCTTCGCGCGGCGGTACTTTGGGCGAATCAACAGGTGCAGTGGTCTCGATCGGCTCGCGATCTTTTGGTTGCGGCGGTACTTGTACCACCTGCTCAGGCTCTTGCCAGAGCGATGATTGCCGAATAGTCCACCAAGCAATCAACCATAGGCTCGCCGCTGCAGCTAAGATTGCTATCGCCGGTCGCAACCATGCCGCCTTGGCTCGTGGGCGAGTAGTAATTGACTTTTGAATCGGCGATTCCGGTACTTGTTGCTCGTACTGCAAAGAATCAGGTGCAGCGAGCTGTTCAGGAATTTCAGCTTTAGACACTTCGTTGGCAGCGCTCGGAAACACCTGCGAGGTCAGTTCGAAAAGCCTCGCGGAGAGCTCGCTTGAAAGCGGCGGCAAGGCGTTGGCGCTCGGCTGGAATTCGTCCTGTGCGAGCACTCCCGCAACCAACTCGGCCAAGACACTGTTGTCGACCAAGATCGATTGGCAGATGGCGAGTTCCTCTTGCGGTGAAACAAACCCATCGATAAAGGCTGCGACTAGAGGAATTGGAGTAATGCTCGACTGAATTTCGGAATTATCGACTCCCGCTCGCAATTCACCGGCAATTCGCGGAACGAGTTCACCCAATGGGCGCAGCCCTCCTGGCTCCATGCGGGCGGCATGCAGATGACGATGGATACAGGCTAGCACGCTAGTTCGATTCACTGATCAGATCCTACAATGGAGATCACCAATGGTAATGTGTTCGCGATATGGGTGGTTTGTCAAATTATCCATGGGGAGGCTCAAATTGTTCACGGAGTTTTGCTTCGGCCCGGCGCAGCGTTACTCCCACCGATCCGATAGGCATGCCCAAGGCGTCGCTGATCGCTGCGTAGCTTTGCCCCTCCAGGTGAAACAGTCTCACAACATCTCGCTGTTTTTCAGGCAGCTCCGCGAGCAGTGCTTGTACGCGTTGCCGGGTTTCGGCCCGCAACATCCTCCCGGCTGGGTCAGATCCCTCACAGGACAATGTCTCAACTGCTTCAAAGTTTGACTGATTGCGAGCTTGGTATCGTTTACGCGCGAAATTGCGAGTCGCACAGCGGGTAGCAATCACCGCCAAGTAGGTGACCAACGAAGATCGGCCCGCGTAAGCTCACAACGTGGCTATGTCGTTGGCCACCAATGAACTGAAAACATCGGCGGTAGCGTCGTCGATTGCAATGCAATCTGAACTGAATCCGAAGGAACGCGCCACGTCGGCCACTCGCGCGCGCACAAGGCGCCCGTAGTTTTCGAGAAAAGCCTGCCAAGCCACTGAATCACGCGCCAATAGGCGATTCACCAAGCGCCGATCTTCGACGTGGTGCAGCAATTTGTTCTCTGTAGCCTGCTCATCTCGCAGCAAAGAGTACCTCGAGAATCATCCAGTATGCCGCGACGCTCCGTCGTCCCGACTAACACCAGCCGAATTTCACCAGTCGCACGATCACCAATTTCCAAAATCACGACCGCGGAGCGTCGTGGCACACTGGATCAAACTCATTCTAATCGAAAACGTAGGTCCGCATCTCCGAGGCGGACA
>JAYVHC010000509.1:0-2686 GCA_043771575.1 Planctomycetia bacterium | reverse complement strand
TCGACGGTCGCAAGTATTTTGATCGGGATGCGGATCTTGTGCGGCGTGAAGCCGATGCGAAACTGCAACGACAATTGATTCAAAAGATCCTGATGTCCGGCGAAAAAACCACGAAGAAGTCACAGGCCGATAAGGATCCTTCGACTTGGTGGGCTCGCTATGACGAATTCTGCAACCATGGCCATCATCACGATGAACAGGTTCAGCATGAAGAACACGAGGAGCAAAAGTGATCATAACACAACGTAACCCATTGCTAGCACGCTCCTTTAACTTGAGTTTACTGGATGGAATTATGTCGAAGTACCCACTGGCCGTTTGCCTGCTGAGTTGTCTAATTTTCTCTGCAAATGGAGAAATTGGTTTAGCCTCAGATCAAATTCCCGGCGCACCTCAGAAGCAGCCGATTGCAATAGTGGGCGCAACAATTCACACGATCTCTGGACGAGCGATTGAAAATGGAACAGTCATCTTCGCGGCAGGCAAAATTACTGCAGTGAGGAAGGGCGTTGAAATCCCCGAAGGTACGGAAATTATCCGTGCTGATGGTAAACATGTTTATCCAAGTTTGATTGATGCGAGCTCGGATATCGGCCTTATTGAGGTAAATTCTGTCCGTGCAACAATCGACTCGCGCGAGATAGGTAACATAAATCCCAATGTGCGGGCTGTGGCGGCGTTCAATCCTGACAGCGAATTGATACCAGTAAACCGAGCCAATGGAGTCTTGGTGGCGCTGAGCGCGCCCACAGGCGGCTTGGTGGCTGGCCGCTCGGCGGTCATGGTGCTCGACGGTTGGACTTGGGAAGACATGACCTTGAAAGCTGACGCAGGCATGCATGTTCGTTGGCCGCGCGACGCTGGCAAGGAACTGAAGGAACTAGATGAAATCCTAGACCAAACGGCTCGATATGTTGCCAGCCGCGAGGCTAACCCCCAAACCCTGCCCCTGGACTTGAGATTGGAATCGCTGGCGCGAGTTTTGGATGGTTCATTGCCGATGATTGTCGATGCGACGTCGCTAACACAGATCGAATCCGCAGTCGCGTTTGCCAGTCAACGTAACTTGAAGCTGATCATTCATGGCGGTTTTGAAGCAGTGCATTGCGCCGAGCTGCTCAAAAAAGCCGACGTTCCCGTGATCGTTTCTGGAGTCTACCGAACGCCCAGCGGACGTGACCGCCCCTACGATGAAGCGTACACGTTGCCCAAGCGATTGAAAGATGCTGGTGTAAGGTTCTGCATTTGTTCAGGTGGGCGATTTGGTGCCAGTGGGCTGAGGAATCTGCCCTATCACGCCGCCACGGCGTCCGCTTATGGATTAAGTCAAGATGAAGCACTGCGCGCGATCACGCAGAGTGCCGCTCAGATCCTTGGAGTAGCGGATCGCGTTGGCTCAATCACCACACAACTCGATGCGACCCTGTTCATCGCCGACGGAAACATTTTGGAGACGGAAACTCAAGTCGAGCATGCATTTGTGCGCGGACGCAAAGTGGATTTGGATAACCGACATGTGCAGCTCTACCGCAAGTACAGCGCTAAATACGATCAGTTATCCGAAGGAACGGAAAGGTAGGTTCTGGACGATTTGGCCGCAGCGCGGTCACGCTTCTTCAGCGTGACCCGCCGAAAGCAATAGTACGGTCTACCAGGGTTTGATTTTCCACCCAACGTAGAAGCCCATGGCAAAAATCATGAGCCCAGCCATTTGAGGCCGCTTTTTGCAGTAATCGTGCACGGAGCTGGCAACGTCTTCAATGAGTGTTTGAAAATCTTCCCGCACGTCATTGCCTTGGTGCGACAGTTGATCCTTTGCCGGAGGTGTCATTGAGGCTTGCTTCGATTCGTACGACCGTGTGGATGCAGAGGACATGGTATAAATTTCTTTCTATTTGGAATGGGAGGACCGAAATATGGTTTTCAACCAAACTACGTTGTGTTTGAATTCTGCCGCAGAGCGGCTAAATGGTTGTGCAGCCGTTCCTAGGAAGCGGGCGGCTATCATTGTCGCAACGGTTGCGATAGCGACCGCTAACATACTTACCATCATCTGTGCGAGCTCCGCAGACACCCCGGAATATCGCGCTACCAAGCCGGCAATTGCGAAAAACAAAACGGGTAGCGATGCGAGTAGTACGACGCCGCTGACTGCGATAACCGTGATAGGCCGTACGGCCATACGCATAGCATCCGCTGCATCCGCCTTTGCCAGCTGAACTTGCAGTTCAGTGAGTTCAATTAAATCACCGGTGACTTCCGCCGCCTGGCCAAAAAAACCCCGCACTGGACTGCCATGTGTCCGACCGTTCACCTGTTCCGTCTTAATGTCAACCATCCGAGTAATCCTCCGACCGCAAGGCCAACTAAAAGTAGCGCTCCAGGATGAGCTAGTATGACTTTTTTTAACTCGTCAGCTGCGGAAAACCCCGCAACTAGCCGTTGATCACCGGGTTGATCACGGGGGACAGGTGATTTCGGAACTGTCGTTCGACCGTTGCTGGCCTGGAGTCGATTGATTGGCGACATGAGTGCGTCCTCCAAGTTGTTTCTTTATATATTCCGTAACCCACTGTCGCCCGACTGATGCGGCCACCCCGCCGAGTAGCGACAGAAGTCCCATCGAAGCTGACTTTGGTTTGGTAATTGAGGCTTGATGTGCGACCGCAACGGGGAAAGGTTGATT
>JAYVHC010000508.1:0-1705 GCA_043771575.1 Planctomycetia bacterium | reverse complement strand
AGCACTTTGCAATTTTGGGGTGACGATTCGTCGGACAAACTTCCCGATTTGCCGACCAAGGATGACAAGAAAATTGAGTTGGTTCCATGGGCTGTGTGGAAGATCAATGATCCAATCGCTTTTGTGACACGCCTACGGACAATGGATAACGCCGAACAACGCGTAGCTCAGTTCACGCGTGGTGCGATGCGTGACGTCATCACTCAATTTGAATTGGCCGACTTGGTGCGAAGCACGAATCGTGAAATGAAGACCGCGCAATTGGACATCGTTAGCCATGATGCTGGATTGCCAAAAGAGGTGCTGCCAGAAGGGCTCGAGTTAGCAGTGGCTAGCAAAAAGCCGTCGTCGCATGTGATCGGACGTGAAGCCATCCTTAAGGAAATCAATGATGACGCGCGCGGTCGTATGGCAACTTCAACGGACCCGGACGAAGGGCTCCAATCACGCGGTATTGAGTTAATCGACGTGGGAATTTCACATATCGACTTTGTGGACAGTGTGCGCATGAAGACCTTCGAACGCTGGAAAGCCGAGCGGGATGCCATCAGCACTCGAAACATCACGGAAGGCGAGCGTCTAAAACAAGAAATCTTGAACTCGACCAACTCCGAAGTCGAACGCATTCAAGGGGAAGGCCAGCGCACAGCCAGTGAAACTCGTGGTCATGCGGATGCTGAAGTGATCAAACGCTACGCCGACGGCATCGCTGCGACCGGCGAATTCTACACTTTTGTCCGGACGCTTGAAGCGTACGAGAAGGCGCTGAGCAATCAAACGCAATTGATCCTGACGACCGACAACGATTTTCTAAAACAGTTGAAGCATCTCGGAAAGTCAGACGGATCGCCAGCAATTCCGCCAACCGCTCCAGCAAATCAACCTTGATTTTGTAGTGGCACGCTCTGCGCTGAGAAAAACAATTGTAGAACGAGGGTCCTCAATATTGTCCCTAATCGTACCGGAAAGCTCGCTGGCTCAGCTGAACGTTCTCATCCGTTGGAAAAATGCGTGCTGACTTCGGTCCGTTGCCCTTCGGCAGAACGGTTGGGGACAACCGTTCTACACTTTTTATCCGCCCTGATCCGGCCCGGTTGAGTTGGTCCCCTCCTGGCAATCTGGGCAAGCTTCATAGAGTTTAGCGCGGGTTGGACATGGGACTGGAGCAATGCTGCCGGTTTTCCCGATTTAAGCGATAACGATGTTCCGATGAAATGGTGACGACGAAGCGGCCCCGCACACCGCTTGTAATCGAAATCTTCGGAAGACGCTTTCGCTTTGCGAACACTCGCAAGCAATCCACCGGTTCGCGTGGAGCGTGAGACTCAAGAAAGAACCCAGAGCCAGCCGCACAATTGTCGGCGCGCGTAAAGGAATCCGCTGATGAAACGCGTAATGTTACTTATGAGCTTGGCGTTCACCCTATTGGGTAGCACCGGCTGCAACCACATACGAGACAACCAATGCAACACCTGCAACGGTCCACTAGGCTGCCGTCCCTGCAAACTTGGCTGGCAACGTGGTGGAACCGACTACCAACGCTTCCTGGGCAATCATGGCCAGTATGCACACGGTGGCGGTGACGGTGGTGCAGGCGCTCAGGGCCCTGCCACAGCTCAGGTCGCATATCCCTATTACACCGTTCGCGGTCCGCGTGACTTTCTGCAAGCCAATCCACCGTCCATCGGTCGATAGAGTTCGCTCG
>JAYVHC010000507.1:0-7963 GCA_043771575.1 Planctomycetia bacterium | reverse complement strand
CGACGGTGTTCATGATTCTGCTCCACATGTCGGGTAGCAGCAGCAAATGTTGGAAAGTCGTGGAATTTGCGAGCGGCTACTAGAAGATTCGCTTACGATGGATTGCGTCATTCTAATGTCGTCGAATTGCACTTAAAATACGTCGTTTAACCATGACAGATTCATCAGCTGGCAAACCGCCGCGACGCGAGCGTTACAACGGCAAGAATCCGCGTCGCTTCGATCAGAAATACAAAGAGCACCAGGCCGATCGCTACACCGCCGACGTCGAGAAAATCCTGGCATGTGGCAAGACTCCTGCCGGTTCGCATCGACCCATCATGGTCGACGAGATTCTTGCGGTCCTCAAGCCGATGCCCGGCGAAATTGCAGTTGATTGCACACTTGGACACGGTGGCCATGCGAGCCGCCTGTTGCAAGCGATACAACCGGGCGGAAAACTCATCGCCCTGGATGCCGATCCACTTGAGTTACCCAAAACCGAGGCGCGTTTGCGAGCGACCGGTTGCGAGCCAGAGTCGCTAATTGTCGTGCGATCGAACTTCATTGGTCTGGCTCACTCTCTGGCAATCCATGCAGCAGGTGGAGTCGACTTATTGCTGGCGGATCTCGGATTATCGTCGATGCAAATCGATGACCCCAAGCGCGGTTTTTCCTACAAGCACGATGGTCCGCTCGACATGCGCATGAATCCCTTGAAAGGCCTGGCGGCATCCGAGTGGCTCGCAAAAATTTCCGTGACCGAACTGGCGCAAGTGTTGACGGAAAACGCCGACGAACCGCAAGCCGAACCGCTGGCCCGCGCGATCTTGCAAGCTCAATCGCGTTCGCCACTGACTACGACTCAGTCACTAGTCGCTATCGTGCGTCGTGTTTTGTCGAATAACTCCGAAACGACAGCCAGCTCTACAGTGCAGCGGGTTTTCCAAGCGATCCGGATTGCGGTGAACGATGAATTCGGCGCGCTCGATGCGTTGTTGCGGCAATTGTCAACTTGTATGAAGCCAGGAGGGCGCATCGCGATACTCAGTTTTCACTCGGGCGAAGATCGTCGTGTCAAAAGGGCGTTTAAATCAGGTCTTGCCAGCGGAGCTTTTGCACAAATTTCTGAGGATGTGACTCGAACAACTTTCAGCGAACAGCATGCCAATCCGCGCTCTGCGGCCGCCAAGCTCCGCTGGGCCATACGTGCATGACCACCGCGCGTGCATGACCACCGCGTATGTGGGTTAGATTACTCAAAAACCGACTCGCCAAGCTCCAGCCGATAGACTGTGCCAGCGTACCCAACGACCAGCAATTCACCCTCGGCGTCCATTCCAAAAGAGGAAATTCGCTCGGGCGAATCGCCGATCTGACGCATCTTTATCAACTGGCGATTCTTTTGAAATAGTGCCCAAAGATGCTTGGATTCAAAATCCCCACAGATATAGACGCCTTGGAAGGACGGATTCTTCTTGCCCTGATAAACATAGCCACCTGTGACAGAGACACCGTGCTTGCGGCGGTAAGACGCGACAGGCGGCGTATAATCGACGGGTCTTCGATAGCGCTCTGAGAAATTTGCAAAGCCTTCAAAGACGTTCCAGCCATGGTCTTCGCCGATGCGGGCGATCGTGATCTCTTCGAATAGATTTTGACCGATGTCGCCGACCCATAGATCACCCTTGGAATCGAAGCTGAATCGCCAGGGCATGCGAAAACCTGACGCCCAAATCTCAGGTAAGGCAGATTTGTCGTTAGCATACGGATTGGTTGCAGGAATGGCGTAGGGCAATCCATTGGCGGTATGATCGACGTCGATTCGTAGGATGGAACCGAGCCAACGTTTGAGGTTTTGCCCATTGCCATCAGGGTCCTCTTGGGGGCCACCGTCTCCCGCACCGATATAGAGATAACCATCGGGACCGAAAGCCAACATTCCCCCCCAATGCAAATCGGTATCTTGTCGAATACGCATCAGTCGACGCGAAGGCATGCCCGAATCGCGGCGCCTATCATCGGACGCGACGCGTTCAACGATCACAGGTGAAAAGATACCTTCATCGCGAATGTGGTAGTTCAAATAGTACTTGCCATTTTCAAGGTACTTTGGATGAAACACCAAGCAAACTAGCCCTTCGAATTCACCCGTGACCGATTCCGATGAAACGTCGACAAATAACTCCTTGCGTTCACCAGCCGCATCCTTGATCAGCCGCCAAACTTTGCGACTCCTCTGTTCGACGACCACGAATTCGTTGTCGGTTCCTGGAATAGGATGAACGCACACGGGGAATGCAAACCGATGCTCCTGCGTGTGCAAGGGCTCTAGCTGGACGGGTCGTCCGATCAGCGGGATGTCATCGACTAAGCCGACAGGTTGTGTGCCCGCTGGAACAATTTGCTTTAGGCTTTCCAGGTAAGCGATCAGGTCGGTGAATAGTTCAGTCGATATGGCCGCTTGCAACCCCTGCGGCATCATCGACGGCCCACCCTTTTTCTCCTGTTCAATTTCCGTCAACGCAATACTCTGCAGCTTCCCATCTGCATCAAACAGTTCAACGATGGCATCCGTGCGTTTGTTCAGAACACCGGCAATCACCTTTCCATTCTTGGTCTGTACCAGGACGCGACCGTAATCAGGATGAATCATCGCGCTGGGCTCCAGCACGGAAGTAATCAGTTGTTCGCGTGTGAATTTGTCGCCAACCGTCGTCAATGGTGGACCAGCCTTGCGACCGGCGGTCGCCACCAAGTGGCAGTTACTACATTTTGCTTGCGTTGATTCAAATACAGACTTGCCACGAGCGGCATCGCCACCCATTTCAGCCGCCCGTCGAAAACGGGAAATGGCTTCTAAATCATCCTGCGCAAATGACGGTAACACCGTCAGAGGGCTGCAAATGAGGACGAGTGCAATGCTAAGCCTGATCATACTTCAGACCTTTCGGAATAGTGTGGTGGGTGGCACGTCCCTGAGTCTTCGAAGGGCGTGGTTGATCCTATTTGAATTTCTTACCGCAGCGATTGATTCTTGACTATTAAACCACGCCCTGCGAGGCTCGCACTACTCGACCCTTAGGGACGTGCCGGCCGTTTTGGGATTCAATCTAGTTTGCTACCCCCTGAAGGTTGACGCAAGCCAGTGTTATAATCTCGAAACACTTAGATATTTGCTGCCGAAGCGTTTCCATTCCACGACTCTTACCACAGTTACACCATGATCAATGCGGCAATTGTAGGTTGCTCCGGTTATACCGCGATCGAAGCGATCAAAATTCTCCTGCGTCATCCTGAAGCACAGATTTCAGCAGCCACCAGCCGCCAAGCGGATGGCACCACGATCGACGCGATGCATCCGCAGTTGACCGATCGATTGAATTTGGTCGTTGAAGACCTATCGCCCGAGGAGATTGCGAGCCGCTGTGACGTCGCGTTCTGCTGCTTGCCCCATGGCGCGTCGGCACCGATCGTTTCAAAACTATTGGCTAGCAACTGCCGAGTAATCGACCTGAGCGCGGACTACCGGCTGAGTACTCCGCAGTTATATCAAAAGTGGTATGGCGAAGAGCATACCGACCCAGGTCGGCTGGGAACTACACCCTACGGATTGCCTGAACTTTTTGCCGACCAAATTCGCGGATCGAATCTGATCGCCAATCCGGGATGCTATCCGACGAGCGCGATCCTGCCGCTTACTCCACTGATTCAACACGGTTTGATCGAAGCATCCGGCATCGTGGTTGACTCCAAAAGCGGTGCTAGCGGTGCAGGACGAATTCCGAAAACTGGCAATCTATTTTGCGAGATCAATGAAGGTTTTGCGGCTTACGCAGTTGGCACGCATCGCCATCAGCCGGAGATCATCGATATCGTCGGCAGATTTGCAGGCACAGAACCACAATTGGTTTTTACCCCGCATTTGGTTCCCATGGATCGCGGGATCCTGTCGACGATTTATGCGCGGCCTCGCTCAGGCGCAACCGCTAATCAAATGCGCGAATGTTTAAGCCAGTTTTACGAGCCACATCCTTTCGTGCGAGTGGTGAGTCATTTGCCTGTGACCAAACACGTTGCAAATACGAATTACTGCGACATCACAGTTCGCGAAAATGGAGATTGGATCATTTTGATTTCAGTACTCGACAACTTAATCAAAGGCGCTTCGGGCGCGGCAGTGCAATGTATGAACGTAATGTTCGATTTGGATCAAACTTTAGGACTGGGAGCATAGCGGAAGGTGACACATTTTTTGCCGAAAGAGTTTCGATTTGCGGGTGTCACATGCGGTATCAAAACTCGCGCCGGTACCAAAGACCTAACCGTAATCGTATCCGATCGACCAGCCGTCGCTGCCGGCGTCTATACTCAGAATCAAGTCGTGGCCGCACCGGTGATTCTTTGCCGTAGCCGCACGCCGCTCACAACCGCCCGTGCGATCGTCGTTAACAGCGGTAATGCCAACGCGTGTACTGGGACCAAGGGTGACGCGGACGCACGACGAATGTGCGAATTAGTGGCCGCCGCATGCAGCCGGAAATTAGGTTCACCAGTCGCTGGTGAACACACTTTGGTGATGAGCACTGGCATTATCGGTAGATTCTTGCCGATGGAAAAAGTCGAAGCGGGCATACAGCTAGCAGCCGAAGCTCTGGCGGTTGGCGAAGCTGCATTTTTGGATGCGTCAGATGGTATTTTGACAACGGATGCAGGTCGCAAAGTCACCAGCCGCTCGTGTACAGTTGCCGGACGCGAAATCCATATCGCAGGTATGGCGAAAGGCGCGGGGATGATCGGTCCGAACATGGCGACGATGCTATGCTGCATCCTTACCGACGCACCGCTGACAGCCCCGCAGGCGCAGCGCATGCTCAACGCGGCAGCCAACAAATCGTTCAACAACATCAGCGTTGAAGGACACACGAGCACCAACGACACCATGCTGTTGATGGCCAACGGAGCTGCTGGTGGCGCCGCCTTAGAGGGCGCAGAGGAAGCCGCGTTTGCAGAACACTTGGAAGCGATGTGCACTGAACTAGCCAAACAAATTCCGGCCGACGGTGAAGGAGCAACGCATCTGATCGAGATCAGCGTCACCGGTGCAAATACGGAAGCCGACGCCCGAAAGATCTCCAAAGAAGTTGCCAACAGCAATTTGGTAAAAGCGGCTGTTTTCGGTGGCGATCCCAACTGGGGCCGTATCGTCTCAGCGGCAGGTTATGCGGGTGTCCCGATTGAAACCAGTCGTCTGGATCTTCAAATCAACGGCATCCCGCTCTTCAAGTCCGGTGAACCGATCGCCTTCGATGCCAAAACAGCCAGCCGTTCGATCAAAGAGAATTTCACAACGCTCATCGAATTGAACGTCGGCAGGGGAATGGGCGCATGCAAGCACTGGACCAGCGACCTGACACTCGATTACGTGCGGTTCAATTCTGAGTACACGACATGAGCGATTCGAAGCCGGCCGGGCCAAACACTGGCAGCCCAAACACGGGCGGCCCAAACACGGGCGGCCCAGTCATTGGGATCGGTACCGATATCATTGAGTGTGTGCGCATCGCCAAGATGATTGAAAAGCACGGCGAGCTGTTCTTGAACCGCGTCTACACGCGAAATGAAATTGCCTATTGTTCCTGTCGAAAATCAGCCAATCAACACTATGCCGGCCGCTGGGCGGCCAAGGAAGCGGTGCTGAAGGCGCTCGGGACAGGTTGGGCGCGCGGCATTCAATGGACTGATATCGAAATCGGCAATGAAATTGGCGGACGGCCCTACATCGAATTGGACGGTCAGGCGAAATTGATCAGCCAGCAGCAAGGTATTCAAAATATCATGATCAGTATCTCGCATTGTCGCAGTTACGCGATTGCCTACGCGACGGCGGTAGGCGCAGGTCAATCAAGACAGCCAGAAAGTTGAATTCATGAAACGCAAAATGGTACTGTTGACATGGGGGCACTCCAACCCACGGACTGCGAAGACTGCTACCGGCTTGCTACGCTATTGCCGCGACGAATGCGTAGCCGTGTTTGATCCGGACAACGCAGGGAGGTTGGCTTGCGAGTTGCTTGAAACGGGTGGTAACACACCGATTATTTCGAAGTTAGAGCAGGCCCCCGATGGCAATACTTTGGTGCTGGGCATTGCGCCTCCCGGTGGACGCATTCCTGCGGCGTGGAGGGCGGTTTTGCTAGAAGCCATCGATCGCGGTATGGATTTGCTCAGCGGACTGCATGACTTCCTCTCCGATGATGCGGAGCTAGTGCGGGCGGCTGCGGCCAAAAACGTCAAGATTACCGATGTACGCAAGAACAACTTTCGCCAAATCGCCAGGCGCGAAGGGATCAATCCAAACTGCTTGCGGGTGCATACGGTTGGACATGATTGCAGCGTTGGCAAGATGGTCGTGAGTCTGGAACTCGCTCGGGGGTTGAAAGAGCGAGGACGCGATGCACAGTTCGTAGCGACGGGACAAACAGGGATTATGGTCGCTGGAGCTGGCTTGCCGCTGGACTGTATCGTCGCGGACTTTGTGAGCGGCGGAGCCGAACAATTAGTTCTCGACAACCAGCATCATGAGCTGATCATCGTCGAAGGCCAGGGGAGCTTGGTACACCCTTCCTACTCCGGTGTAACCCTTAGTTTGTTGCATGGATGCCTGCCGCATGCGCTCGTATTCGTCTTCGAAGCTGGCCGTGATTGCGTCGGCGGGTTGGAGCAGGTGCGGCTTCCATCACTTGCAGAGCAACGCAAACTGTTTGAAACGATGGGCAGCATCTACCAACCCTGCTCGACAATTGGCTTTGCCATGAACGGTCGTAAATTGTCACCTGAAGACGCCCATCGCTTGGCTCAGCAGCTTGAAAACGAGATGCAGTTGCCAGTGGTTGATGTCATTCGCAACGGTGCGGACCGATTGCTCGACGCTGTCGAACGTTTTCATTCGCAAGGAAACTGGCGCTGATTCAGCTGTGAGCGCACACGTGTTTGATCTTTGGACGAGAGTTTTAGAAGCGCAGCTACCCGGGTGCCAGTAAAAGACCTGAAGTTCGTGCCAAGGCTGGCCGCCCCCGCACCGTATCCTTCGGTCATCTGCGTCACTTTTCGCAGAGTGACTTTAGTCGATTGAGTGCTTCAGTCCAGGCGTTTCGCAGACCGTCGGATTCCGCTCGAGTCTGAATGCGAGACGTCATCACATTCATCAGGCACTTGCCTTTCGCATCCTGGAATTGGACATCCACCTGCATGGGCGCCGTGCAACCCGGGTGTTCCCAGGTAAAACGCAGATCTTTGTTCGGACGCACTCGAGTAAAGGTTCCCCTGCATCCTGCCTGGCATGAAAGAGTCCCGCTGTCTTTGACCGTCTGCTTGCCGCCGTCGCCAAATATCTCGGCGAAACCTGGTCCGCTGGTCCAGACCTTATATACTTTGTCGATGGGCGCACTGATGGTCTTGGTAACGCAGATTGTGTAGCCTTCCGCAAGCCCGTCCTTCTTTTTCACGCCGTGATGCGCTTCATATTCGACATAGATGGTCGTGGGCCACCACGGGTCTGCATGTTGGGAGTAGATCTCCTGGGTGGATTCGCGGCGCCCATTTTTGAGGCCGTCCTGGTCATCGAGTGTCTTGAACCATTGTTTAAGCGCTTTGCCTGTGGCCGACTTGCACGCAGCGTCGGTGACCGGAAAATCCGACTTGTTGACAACTTTCATCGTATTTCTCCTGCAGCCATCAATTAATGCGATTGCTGAACGTTCGGGATTACCGATGCCGCGAGGGATTGGGCGACCATTGGAAAAGCGGCACCCTTCGCGGCTGAGTTGCATCCGGTTGTTCCTGGTTTTCGAACCTGGCAACCCAGTGAGAAGTATAGTCGATCGCGTCGATACTCCGCAAATCAATTCGCAAGTTCGATAGCCGTGAGCATCTTCGAAGGCGTTATCCTGGCTCACCTGTACTGCATCCAACCCGATTGTCC
>JAYVHC010000506.1:0-3293 GCA_043771575.1 Planctomycetia bacterium | reverse complement strand
GCTCGATCGGATCGTGGCGATCAAAGTAATTCCAGCCTCGAAGCGCGACGCCGACACGCTGCGCCGGTTCCGACTTGAGGCACAGAGTGCGGCCCGGCTGGACCATCCCAACATCGCTCGAGTTTACTACGTCGGCGAAGCGGAGCGGTGGAACTACATCGTTTTTGAATTCATCGACGGTATCAACATCCGCGACTTGGTGGATATGGAAGGACCGTTGAGCGTCGACAACGCCGTCTTTTATACTCGGCAAGTCGCCGAAGCGCTCCAGCATGCCGCTGATCGCAATGTAGTCCACCGTGACATCAAGCCCTCGAATTTGTTGGTCACCCCCGCGGGCGCGGCCAAAGTCGTCGACATGGGGCTCGCGCGTGATACTTCGCTTGATAAGTCCTCCGCAGATGCAACCGCCAGCGGCGTAACGCTGGGAACCTTTGACTACATTTCTCCCGAGCAGGCGCGCAACCCCCGCGATGCCGACGTGCGCAGTGACTTGTATTCGCTGGGTTGCACACTCTTCTTCATGCTAACCGGCAACCCACCATTCCCTGAGGGCACGGCGCTACAGAAACTGCTCAACCATGGAAGCCAACCGCCGCCCGATCCGCGTGCATGGCGTGAAGACCTAAGCGACGAGCTTTATGAAATCCTGATGAAGTTAATGGCTAAACGACCTGCGGATCGCTATCAGAAGCCCGTTGAGCTGATCAACGACTTGCTGCTGCTCGCCGAGGCCGAGAATCTGCCGCGCAGCCGCTCGCCGGGCACGGTGTTGATGACTCCCACGGTCGCGCAGCGCTCGTTACTTGAAGCCAATCTGCCGTGGATGGTTGCTGCCGTAGTCTTGTTGGGTAGCACGCTTTGGATGCAGAGCGTGCAATCGCTTAGCAGTACGTTTACGATCCCAACTCCCAATTTCGAAGCCGTCAGCGAGCAGCCGGCAACCACGGAACTAACTCCGCTTAAACCTTTTCGCGAATCTGACCTGGGACTCACCTCTGACGTGACGAAGCTAGACCCTGACAACCAGAATTCACCCCTGACCTATCCCAGTCGTCCGTTTTCAGCCAACGATGAGCCCAAAGTTTCAGCAACTTTGCCGGCGAAGTTGAATCCCATGGGTCCACGCAGCACAACGCCTCCATTTGAAACTCCGTTGCCCGAAGAATTCACGCCGGAAACCGCCTTGTCGGGTGAAAATGGTCTATCTGGAATCGGATCACCGAAATCCATTTCAACTTTGGTGGTCAGCAACCGGTTGCCGACTGGTGTCGATCGCCAAGCGTGGACGAGTTCATTGGCTGACGCGTTGCGTCGCGCTGAAATTGAAACTGATATCCGCTCCATTGAGATTGTTGGACGCGTCGCGGTCGACAGTTCGATGCGCATTGCCCGTTCTGGCCTGACGATTCGCTCTGGAGCGCCGGCTGGTATGCTTCCAGGGTCATTAAGCAGCCGCGCAACTATCGAATTTGCACCGAGTTTACTGGCTAGGCTGCAACCCGGTGAAAGCTTGATCGAAGTTGCGAGCCAATCGCTCCAGTGCTTGGACCTGAACTTTGACGTTAACGTTGCTATGGACATTCCAACGCATCAAGTTTCCGTTTTTGGAATCGGTACGGGTGGGAAACTCGACTTAGACGGATGCCGAATTACTCTCAAGGGAACGCGATTAGCTTTTAATGCCTCGGTTGTAACCGTTTATGACAGCCAGCGACGCGGTCTAACCAGTACGCCGGCAAGCCGCGCTGACGAGCGTGCCAAAAGTGAACCGCATGAGCCTTCATCTGTTACTTTGAAAAACAGTGTTGTTCGCGGCGACGCATCGCTTTTCAAAATCACCGCCTGCCAGCGCATCGAAATCGAACTGGAACAAGTTCTCATAGGTCTGGGCGGCTTCGCGGTCGATGTGGTCGCCGCCGAGGGAGACGACCGGATGCCACCCGTGATGCGAATGTACTGCCAAAATACTACCTTCGTGACAGCTGAAGGATTTGCAAGGATCGTATATCGGCAGGAATCCGCGCCCTCATTGGCGTTCAATCGCAATAGCAAGAATTGTGTTTACTGGTCGCTACCAGACAAACCGCATTTTTTGATCGAGGGAGTGCAACATTCCGAGGACTTGGATGACCTCATGCATTTGCAAGGCGGCGAGAACGCTTACGAAGCTAAGACTGAATTGCTTTGTAAGTGTCTTACTCGCGACGAAGTCGAAATACCCATTCAGTTTTCTAGTGCCGAGGCCGCATGGTTTCAAGAATACGGCAACGAATGGACGGTTAGTTGGCAATCACCCGTTCTGCAAATTACTGCACTCCACACGCTGAAAGCTGAGGATTTTGGGTTGAAACCAGGACTTTTTAGGCCAGGTTGCGAGCCCACAATGCTGGCCCCCATTTTGGTGGAGTAGGGTCCCATCGATAAAGGTTTGCTCGCGCCAACGTGTAAATTCTCAGTAGAAGCAACGCTCTTCCAAGATCTGATTTCTTCTTCAGCCCGCTGCCCTTTCATTAGAGGCTTGATTTAATGGCATTTTGAATGCACACTTGTTCAGATGAAGGATTGCGACCCAATCCGTGGGAAGCGAGATTGAATTGACTTTGAGGCAGATTGTTAGAAAATTGGCAAGTGCTGGTTACGAATCTGCTTAAGTGAAAATTAGAGGAGTGATACTGGATGAAGAATTTTTTGATGGTCGCGTTGGTGTTGGCAATTTCAACATCGGCTGCGAGCCCTGCGTTCGCGATTAAGCAACTGGCGGATCAGTTCAAGAAGTTGTACCTGACCGACAAAGCGACGCCTGAGTTTAAGGCTGCTATCGAAGACGCCAAATGTAACGTTTGCCACGTTGAAAAAGAAAACAAAAAGAAAGTCCGCAATTACTACGGCAACGCTGTTCACGAAGCCCTGGAAAAGGACAAGTTTCCGTTGGCCGAGCTGAAAAAGTCGCCGGAAAAATTGGCAGAACGTCTCAACGATATCTTCAAGAAGCTGGAAGAAGAGAAGAGCGGCGACGCTGAGAAGCGAACCTATAGCGCTCGTATGAAAGCCAATCTGTCACCTGGTGGCGACAAGGACGGCAAGTAATCGACTTTTTGCGTTTTGGGTGGCTGAGGTTGAGGGCTTTGACGAAACCCGGCAATCCAACATAACATAACTTGGGTCAGGTGCCCGCGTGAGCACTTGGCCCTTTTTTGTTTTCAAAACTTTCCGCTTGGAGTTCCCAAATGGCTCATCGCCTACTTAGTATCCTACTTTTTTCTGCACTTGCACTCACTAGCCCAGTCCCA
>JAYVHC010000505.1:0-5759 GCA_043771575.1 Planctomycetia bacterium | reverse complement strand
CCCTCGCATTGCTCGCTGGATTGTATTTCCATGAACGCGGTACGTCCGGGCGCGGCTTACGCGTACTGCTGGCTGTACTTCGATTCACTTTGCTCGCGATCGTTTTATGGATGTGGGCCGACTGGCATTGGTTGCAGTTTCGTAGCGACAAGCCCGAGTTGTTAATCATGCTCGATCGTTCGGCAAGTATGGACACACGAGACGTGTTAGCATCATCGGTAGCCGCGTCCAGCGCGACCGGAAATAGGCTAGGGACAGCGGCTGAGCTTTTGAAGTCGATCAAACCCAGAGACCGCGCTCGTTTGGATAGCAGCTACCAAATTCGCTGGATGTTGGTCGATGAGCTGGCTGAGCCAGCGAGTTTCTCGTTAGAATCGATTGGCGACGATCTAGAACGAATCGTTGCATCCGGACCACAATCGCGTCTTGGCGATTCGCTCTCTAGTGTTATTAGCAGTCAAGCAGGACGTGGCACTGCGGCGATTATTTTTTTCTCGGATGGAATCAACACTAGCGGTTCACCGCTCTCCGCCGCAGCCTCGCAAGCTCGTTCGGCTGGAATACCCATCTATGCTGTGGCCATGGGACAAGAATTAGCCCTTCCCGATGCGAGACTCACGGACTTGCTGCTGGACGAATCCGTGTTTCTGGGTGATCAAGTCACTATGTTGTTCACGGTCAGTGCTAGCGACGTAGTTGAAGCAAACCTGACTGTACGTTTGCGCGATCATAACTCCGGCGAAGTGCTCGATCAAAAGCCCGTCAAGCTTACTAAACAACGCAACCAGCAACAGTTGAGCTTGGCTTTTATTCCAAAAAAAGCGGGAGAAATACTGCTGCAAGTAGACGTGAGCGAAACCGCTGGCGAGACCAACCTTGAGAACAACGTGGTGCAACGAAGTATTCGGGTGCAAGACAAAACCCTACGAGTACTGCTGGTGCAGAAGCAACCTAGCTTTGAGTTTCGATTTCTCAAGAATTTGCTTCAACGGAGTCAGGCAACGGACGCGCGTTCCGCAAGTTTTGAATTGAATAGCGTCCTACAAGAATCAGATGTGGAGTACGTCGAGCAGGATGTCGCGGCGATTCGTCTGGTTCCCAGCGATAGTGAAACACTCTCGAAATACGACGTATTCATCTTCGGCGATATCAGCCCCGACCTAATCAGCCGCAGCGCGCAACAAGCGATCTACGATCAAGTTACGGTTTCAGGAGCGGGATGCATCTTTATTGCTGGTCGCTATACACCGCTGTCGTCGTTAGTCGGTTGGCCCATAGGTGATTTACTGCCAGTGCAATTCGATAACACAGTTCACAACACGGAGATGGCAAGCGATTCGGCGGCGCTACCATTCTTTTGGTCACCGACAGTACTGGGTAGTGCTGCGTTGCCCATGCAATTGGCTGAAAATGCCGATGCGTCCGCTAAGATCTGGTCAGCGATACCACCTGCGATTTCGTTGTATACACCCTTCAATCCAAAGGTCGGGTCCCAAGTTCTGGCTGTCGGTGTACTCCAGCCAGCAGTGGACCAAGCAGCTGCTCTACAACAGCCGCGCGAAAGCTACTCGCAACCCCCGTTGCTCGTCAGTCAGTTTGCTGGGGCTGGTCGCGTAGCGCTTCAAGCTACCGATGAAACCTACCGTTGGTCGAGTTTCGGCGGCAGCGATCGCTACCACCAACGCTACTGGGAGCAGATGCTGCGCTGGGTAAGTCGTGGCCGATTGAGCGGCGATGGGCAGCAGTCGCAATTGGTGGTGGAGCCGCGGCGCGCGAAGCTGTCCCAGCCGATTCGTTTCGAATTGCATTTAGGCAAGGGGACGGAAGCAAAAGACCGCGATGGACGGGCGGAATTAACGATTGAGGATGCATTAGGTAAGAAAAGTGTTCTTTCCTTGGCACGCGACGTCGGTGCCAATCGCGTTTTCTCTGCAACCAAATCCGACCTCCCACCCGGTGCCTATCGAGCGATCGTATTTCAACCTAGCCTTCAACCACCGCCGGCTGAAAGTTTTACAGTGGTCACGCCGCCCGGCGAACAAGCGAACTTACGGGCGGATTGGAATGCTATGCGCCAATTGGCAGAACAATCTCGCGGTCGATTCTATCTAGCGCAACAGGCACAGCGATTATTTGACGATTTACCGTCTGGAAAACCAGCTCGACTTGGCACGCTGCCACCTTTGCCACTGTGGAATTCACCTTGGGTGGCTACCGCATTTGTGCTTTTGCTGACTAGTGAATGGTTGCTGCGTCGCCGGTCCAGAATGCTATGAACAGGCCTCTCGCTGGACTCGTTGGGCTTGTACTTGTTACTACATGGAGTAGGATGCGAGCGTCTTAGAGCTCAGATGAATTCGCGACCCAAGGCGAAGCAATGGTTATCAGCGATTTGAAAAAAGCGATTCAAGCGGAGCTGGTTCGATTGCAGTTGCATCCAGTCAATCTGGATGTAGTGTCCGAGGAAAACGGCCAAGCGGTACTGCGCGGGAGCTTGCTGACGTTTTGGAAAGTTCCTAAAACGGTTGAATCAGCTTGGTTTCTGCATCTATTAACGACGCTCGCCGACAACCTCGGCCCGGAAGCAACCATGAACGCTTTCGCAGCTGCGATCGCGAATGCTTCTCCAAAATAAGATTTACTTTACTCGCCGGCCGCGAATCGTTTGGCATTTGTCAAAGATTCTGCGTTTTTAAAAAAACTGGGAATTTTTCTTGAATCCAGGCCAGCGAGAACTCTCGTAACGCTCCCGTGAAAAGATGAGTCTAGTTGGCAGTTAAGCCTTGCTCAATTAACGCACAACCGCGCGAGAATCTGAAATGCCCCGTTCCCTAACTGGAAGAGTACTATGCGATTAAGTTTACTTAAAAAAGCCGTGGTTGCGGGCACACTGTGCTGGGCGGCGACACCCGGTCTATTTGCGGCAAATCATCGTGAAGCACCCATTACCGCGCTCGACCACAAAGCCGATATTACCGATGTTTATGCCTTTCGAAGCTATGATGGCGGCGTTATTCCACGAGTCACCTTGATCTTGTGCGTCGATCCTCTTTTAGAACCTGGCAATGGTCCGAATTGGTTCCCGTTCGATCCGGAGGTGCTCTACGAGATCAAAATCGATAACAACAATGATGCGGTCGCTGATATGACGTTTCAGTTCCGTTTCAATACAGAGCAGCGCTTGCCGAATCTCTTCCAAGTCTACGCAGGCGCGGGTGGCGGAATCAACGCTCCGGCCAATTCTCCGGCACCCGTACCGCCTGGCACACCGATCGTACCGCCCCAGATCAATTCATTTTCATCAACCGGATTGGGAATGCGCCAGAGCTACACCGTCACGGTAGTTAAAAATGGAGCCGCGTCGAATATTGCTGGTTCGGGGCCACTGTATGCGGTGCCTGCCAACGTAGGCCCGCGAACCATGGATTATGCGGCACTTTTTTCTGCGGGGACCTATGCGTCCACCACTCAAAATGTGAGTCTGTTTTCCGGCACGACCGACGATGCGTTTTGGATTGATCTCGGCGGTGCCTTTGACACACTCAATACTCATATCTCGCCTGTGTTGAGTCCGTTGCAGGATTCGGCAGCCCAGAATTTTGCGAGCGATACCGTTTCGGGCTATGCCGTGAATTCCATCGCCATCGAAGTACCCGTTTCAATGCTTACCCGAACCGGAAATGTTGAGCCAGCGAATTCTCCTGCAGCCACGATTGGTGTCTGGGGAACGACTTCAAGACCCCGTGTTACGGTGCGCCAATCACCCTCACCCCATCAAGGTTCAGGTGGATTTCGTCAAGTCCAACGCATGGGCAATCCCTTGATCAACGAGCTGCTCGTCGGCACTGGTTTCAAGGACCGATTCAGTATGGACGAGCCAAAGAACGACTCGCAGTTTGCCAACTTCTTTCTCGATCCAAACTTGGCTCGTATTCTCAATGCTGCCACAGGTGGAGCAATCGCAATTCCCACTCCACCGCGTACTGATTTGCTGCCGCTGGTAACCTATGCGCCGCCGATTGCAGCGGCTGGTACTGCGGCTGGTCCTGTGGCCGATTTACTTCGTCTCAATACAGGCGTCGCTCCCACGCCCGCCGCGAATGCCAGCCGATTGGGTCTGCTAGCAGGCGATCCTGCAGGCTATCCCAATGGCCGTCGCGTATTCGATGACGTTACCGATATCTCGTTGCGAGCGGTAGCTGGAGTTTTCAATCCAGCCTTTAACGTCTCTCCGAATAATGTGCTTGGTGATGGCGTTAACATTAATGATGCACCTTATCGCACATCTTTCCCCTATCTCGCGAATTGTCCCAGCGGTCGTGACCGCCGCCACGTTGATCCAGGCGAACCCGGTGGCGGGCCCCCATAGCCCTTCGCCGGTACGACGACTGCCCCGGCTAGCTTAGACGGGTAGCCGGGGCTGCGTCCGCGAAGCCCCGGCAAAGCCCTCAAGAATCCAATTGATTAAGAACACCGCATCTGTCCCCGAATTGGGGCTACAACTGCAACCACTTCTAGCTTTGCAAACGCCACTGGTCACATCGAGAATCCCTATGAACAACAAATTGCTCTCAATAAGCTTAGTTTCGCTTTGCTTTGTTTTCGCCCCGGCACATTGTGTCGCTGATATTTCGGCTGCTGCCGAGTCCCCGGCGGAAGAGAAGATTGCAGCTGCAAAGAGAGCCATCGCGCTCAATCCCCAGAGCGCTGACGCTCATAACGCTCTGGCACTGGCCCTGACACGCCGCGCACGCGAAACTTCCGATCCCAGCTATTACCAGCAAGCCGCCGAAGTCACGAAGGAGTCGCTGCGGATCACCCCCGACAATTTCGACGCACGCCGCATCGAGACTTGGATTGCACTCGGCAATCACGAGTTTTCGCGAGCGCTGGAACTCGCGCGAGCGCTCAGCAAGAGCCGTCCCGATGACGTGCTGGCGTATGCGTTGCTGACCGATGCGTGTGTTGAAACCGGAAATTACGACGAAGCCGAAAAGGCCGCACAATGGGCCCTGGATATGCGCCCCGGGGAAATCTCTGGCCTCACGCGTGCAGCCTACCTGCGTGAACTGTTTGGAGATATCCAAGGATCGGTTGATTTGATGCAGTCAGCGTATACCAAAACCGCTCCGTCCGAAGTTGAAGATCGGGCTTGGATTCTGACGCAATTCGCTCACCTGCAGTTGCTCAGCGGCAAGCCCGACGTGGCGGAACCCGCGCTGGAAGATGCTTTGAAGTTGTTTCCTGGCTACCATTATGCGCTGGGCAACATGGTGAAAGTCCGGATCGCACAGGAGCGTTATGACGATGCGGTCGCCGTGGCTCGCGAATTCATTCGCTCTGCACCACATCCTGAAAACCTGTACGTGCTGGGTGAAGCGCTCGCTCGGGCGGGTAAATCCGAAGAAGCCAAAGTCGTTTTTGCCGATTTTGAATCGCAAGCGATTGCAGAGTCCAAGGGGACTGACAATGCAAATCGCGAGCTGGTTTTCTACTACGTCAATCACGCCGGGAAACCCGCTGAAGCGTTGCGAATCGCTACGAAAGAATTGGCGCGCCGCCAGGACATTTTTACCCGCGAAGCCTACGCTTGGGCCTTGCAAGCCAACGGCGATCCTAAGGCAGCTGGCAGCGAGATGGACAAGGCGCTCGCCATCGGCTTTCGCGATCCTGTGTTCTTTTACCACGCCGGCATGATCGCTAAAAAGAACGGCGACAATGTGCAGGCAGAGAAATTTTTGCGAGAGTCGCTCAAGCTA
>JAYVHC010000504.1:0-2893 GCA_043771575.1 Planctomycetia bacterium | reverse complement strand
GTAGACCTGAGAAACTTTTGCTAGTACTACATACAGGCTTCATTTATCGCGTGCAATATCCGGGCTAGCTAGAGCCTCAGGCTCAAAAAAACAAAGACTTTGCATGATGACAAACATCGGTACGCCAGCCGGCTGCTGAAATGTAGATCCCCTGCCGATGCGACAGTGCTTAGGAGCATGATGGACGTTTGCAAGCTCAAGGCGAATGCTATATTATTGTCATGGTTTTCGACAGAAACGACGCCTAAAGAGCAAGGGAATCGGACTGACCATAGAATTGGGGCTTGCTGAGCGCCAGCACATTCCTACCTAAGTTCAATGCGAGCCATCGTTTAACGGCTTGGGCAACTCCCCGCGTGATCGACCATCGATAACCCTGTCGCGAGGCCCGTAGGACTCGCGGTTAAACGAACAAACTTAGGAATTAGCCGCAGTAGTTGGTAGAGAGTTGCAAACCAAAACGATGAGTTCTGAAACGCGAAAACAAGGCCGCATCTTCCCACTGCATATCGCCCCCATTGACTGGTATTTCTTGTGCGACGACAGCACGGAATATCCGATGGTCTTTTATTTGCAACTGGATTTTAGTGGTGTACTGGATCGCGATTATTTCGATTGCGCACTCGACGAAGCGCTCAAGCGTCACCCGCTGTTGTACGCCATCGTACAGCCCGCCAAACAGAACAAGCCCTGCTGGATTCTCGCGCCGGAGCTTTTGCCTCGGATCGAGTGGACTGATGAAGATGTACCCCAGTGCTTAAGTGGCGGAGAGCATTTGGATATTTATAAAACGCCGGGTCTACGCATTTGGGCGCGGCAGACGGATGGTCAAACTCGAATGATGCTCCAGTTTCATCACGCGGCCTGTGATGGAACCGGTGCCTATCGTTTCGTCGGCGATTTGCTCGCATGCTACATGAGCCGCTTGGCTTCATGCGCTAGCCAAGTCGAGTTGGGCGCATTCGATTTGGCTCAACTTAAAGCGCGGCCGACGAAGATGCGCAGCCTCCAGGCTGGCGACGGATTTTTTCAAAAGACTTTGAGTGCCTACGGCGAAGTTTGGCGAACTTTTGGTAATCGCATTGCGGTGTTACGCCAACCTAAGCGGGAATCGACGGCGACGGAACTACCTGGCATGATTAACCAGGAACTTAGCGGCGAGCAGCTCGCCGATTTACGTCAGTTGGCAACGTCGAAAGGGGCTACCTTTAACGATCTCTTGCTATGTAACATGTTTAAGGTCATCTTGCAGTGGAATGAGCGCGCGGAGCACCGTCGCAAGTACCGTGTGCTTGTTCCCTCTGACATGCGCGACGGCCAGGACTTCGAGATTCCTGCTTGCAACATGACCGCTTACACGTTCATCAATCGACTAGCCGCAGAAATTGCTGACGACGAGAAGCTGCTCAATTTGATACGCAACGACACTCTGCAAATCAAAAATGGCTCACGCCAAAAGTCGTTCATGAATGGGTTGACGTCCGCAATGTCGACGCCTGTTGTGTTGCAGTATCTGGTGAGACGCAACGTCTGCCTGGCAACGTCGGTATTATCAAACGCTGGCGATCCTGCACGGCGGTTTACCTGTCGACTGCCCAAGAGCCTGGGCAAAGTTAGTTGCCCTGAGTTCACTCTAGAGGGAATTTCCGGCGTGCCGCCGCTAAGACGCATGACCCGCTGTACGATGTCGAGCAGCATCTATGGCAGAAAGTTGACCTTTTCCATGCGCTGTGATCCGCATTCTTTTTCCCACGCCGATAGCACAAGATTGCTCGAATTATTTTGTTCTACATTAATTAGCAGTTTGGATGGAAAAAACATGAAAGGGGCGAGGGTGTAGCCCGGAGAGCGGTTCTTTGACCGAGGTACGCCCATCAATTTTCAGGATCCCGTGATCTCACTTTAGCTGCGAATCGCGGGGCGATGCCCACACGGTTAAACGATCGCTCGCATTGAACTTTGGAAGAAAGAGCTGACGATCAGCGAGAAGTGGCAAATTTCCCTCAGAATAGGCAACCAAAAGACTACCGACTATCCTAGAGCTTGGCAGACTTCGGAATCGGTACGTCCCAATGTGCCGCACCTGTTTGATTCCGCAGCTGGAGCGATCCGCCTTTGCCGAAACGCATTTTTTGAAATCGAACTATCTTGAGGTAACACCTATGCGAGCGGGATTGAACGTGGAGCTAGCGGCTGGAAACCGTGGAATGCGTCAGGGGCTAGTAGACATCATTACACAGATGGATGCCGGGATCGTCGCGCGGGCTTCAAAGTCCAGTTCCGATCGATCAAGAGCCATTATCGGTGGAGATAGCAATCGACCCCTGGCCGACGCGTTGGCAAATCGACAGCGGACACTCCTGCAACAGAACGACGACCCAGCTCTCGCGCAATTACGTCTTGAGCGTATCTTGCAGGGAAATGAACTAACGGACATTAACTATCTGGCTCAGGGCCTCGCTTGCGCCAAGTCAGTTTGTCGTATCGTCCTCCGCAGTCAGGGCCGTTTACTCGGCTATGGAACCGGGTTTCTCGTTGCTCCGGGAGTCGTGTTGACGAACCACCACGTGCTTTCATCGATTGAGCTGGTCAGTGAAGCCGTTGCCCAATTCCGATACGAACGGACAATCGCAGGTGCCGAAGCAACTTCTATCGGATTTAAATTGGAAACGACTCCCAGTCCGATCCTTTGTCAAGAGCTGGACTTCGCGCTCGCAGCTGTTGGAAGTCCGACATCATTAAGCGGAAATTCCTCCCCCACTGAGACCGGCCCCAACTTGCTCGACGAGTTTGGATGGCTTTATCTAAATCCGCAACCGGGGAAAGCCTTCATTGGCGAGCATCTGACGATCATCCAGCATCCCAATGGTGAACGCAAACAACTATGCGTACG
>JAYVHC010000503.1:0-4817 GCA_043771575.1 Planctomycetia bacterium | reverse complement strand
GTACGCGGCACCCCTCGCTGGTGGACGGTTTATCGCGGCCCCGCTAACTAAGGCTCCGCAAGAGCGTCGCCCCACAGCTCTAAAGATCTTTTCATAGTGCGATCCATCATAATGGGAGAGCGACGCTCCTGCGGAGCTTTATTGGGCGGCCAGTTTGCGTCCACGAGCATTTGGGGCCGATCTCGATGCCGAAAATAAGCTCGGCAGGAGCCTCGCTCTCCCGACCTGAGTATTTGCATTACGTTCGAGCGTGCTTGAGCGCTTGAGGTTGCGGGGCTTGAGCCTTCTGGTCACGCAGCTTGACCAAAGTTATTTCATTGCCTGCTTCATTGTAGGAAGCTTTGTCGACAAGGTTTTGAATCAGCGTGATGCCGCGATGCTCATTGGTGAGGCTGATAGCATCGCGCGAAAAACCGCGGCCATCATCGCGGACAACGATTTTGATGCCTTCCAATGATAAACCTAATGACACATGTACGTGTCTCTCACAAAAGGGAGATTTGTTGCGACGATTTTCAATAGCATCGCTGCGCGTACCCGAGTGAAGATGCCCATGAACTTCCTTCATTTCCTCTTCGCTGAGTTCCAAGTTTCCGTGGCAAATTGCATTGACTAACGCCTCGTCAATTGCGATCCCGAGCCGAGTTCGTGAATCGCTTGCCAACAGATTCATGCCATCGGACATGCGCTGCACCAAACCGACTAATGGCTGAACCAAATCCGGGTCGTTCTTCAAACTGAACTTAAATCGCATCTCCTCTGCGCAACCAATCAGATTCTGGTAATTGAGCTCGAAGCGGGAAGCGTCGAGCACTTGGCGCACTGTTTCTCCCAGGCGGGATGCTAGATCTTTCTTAGCGACATAACTGGCCGCTCCCCGCTTTAGTGCTTCAATTGCCGCAGTGGGATCATCCTCTCCCGAGATAACAATGATGGGTACGCGTTTAGGCTGTCGATGCACTTGGTTTACCAGGTCAAGACCAGACATGCCCGACATAACGACATCCGTGATGATCACATCGAATGCCATGTGGCGCATCAATCCCATGGCTTCTTCCGCTGAACTGACCGCTTCGATTATCCAGTCTAATGGTTCCTTCTTAAGTACCTCCAAGATGAAGTTCCGATGCAACTCCGAATCATCGGCTAAGAGTATCATGGGCATGCTGGTTTCCATTCAAGTTGGGATTCAGGGGAAGGAATTGCCGTTGATTTTCATTCTACCGCACGCGGTCAGCGATTGCAAAAGACACTGGAGGGGCAGGACGCAGGTGCGCAACAATCGTTTTAGCAGCCTAGACGGGGACGCTAAAAGTGCTTTTTCATGCTAATTTATTAACTTTTCATATCCTTAGCTTTTGATAGAGTGTAGTTATGGCTCGTCGATTAATCTTCATGCGACATGCGAAAAGCGACTGGACAAATCCCAGCTTGTCAGACCATGACCGGCCGCTCAACGAACGTGGGCGTCGCACCGCACCGATGATGGCCAAGCACTTTTTGGAGAATAATCTCGCGCCCAGTGTCGTCCTTGCCAGTACCGCGGTTCGCGTTCGCGAGACTTTGGCGCTGATGCTCGCTGAGTGGCGCTATGAACCGGTCGTGTTTTTTGAACAATCGCTTTACCTAGCGTCGGTTGAAACCCTTAAGTCGCATGTGCGAGGGCTGCACGATTCCTGGACGGCTGCGATGATCCTAGGCCACAACCCAGGACTGACTGATTTCGTTAGCTGGCTTGCCAGCCAATCGCTGGAAATGCCCACTGCTGGCGTAGCTGTGTTCGCATCGAACGAAGAATGCTGGCACGACATCACAGCTCGAAACTTGCGACTTTCGGCCCACTGGTGCCCACGTGACTTGTCTGATTAGCCAAAATCTGCGGATAATATGACCTCAACCGCTGCGCTACGGCTTAACCAGCGCCGGTTATCGCGAATTCGAAACTCTCCTATTACGCAATGCTATCAAGCTGGGCCATCCGGATTCATTTACCATTCTCGCGGTCCAACGGTGTGTTATAATTACCGAACGCGTCTTGGAATGTCATGATGAACTACAGCGCGCTATTAGCTAGGCTGTCGCTGATTTTCTACGTGAGTATCGCCCATGGATTCCCAAAGGTATGGATTGTTTCGCCCCGTTTGTTCGTGGGTTCTGATCATTCTGCTCTGTGATGCGTCCAGGCTTGTCAGCTGGCCGCTTGTTCGTGCGGACGAACCCACCCCAAGCGTCAAATCTAACGACGAGATTGAGTCGCTCATCGAACATTTGAGCGATCCTGCGTTTGCCACACGCGAAGCGGCCAGTAAGCGCTTATTGGAAATTGGCGCCCCGACACTGGAACGGTTACGACAGGCGCAGAAGCATCCTTCGCTGGAAGTACAGGAACGCGCGAAGCGAATATGCGAAGAAATTGACAAGGTTGTATTTGAAAGTGTCGCCAAAAAATTCATCCTTGCGGCCGATGGTACTCAGAGCTTCGGTTTGCCGGCTTGGAAGGCGTTTCGATCCATCTCAGGTGATTCTCGATCGAGCAAGCTGTTGTTTGTAACCATGTTGCGCAGTCAACCTGAACTTGCAGCTCTTATTGATGCCGCAACTGCCGCCAACGAGGAGGCAAATTCAGCCTTGGCGTATGAGCAGCTTGCATCAAAAGCTTCGTCAGAGGCTGAAAGATTGCGTTCGCGAAGCAATCGGGGAGAATTGCCAGCAGTAGGTGACACAGTCGGTCTGTTGATGGCGTGCTCAATATTCAATGACACATCATCAATCGCTTCTCCATCGAACGAAGTGAACGAAGTTATTGTCGCTTCACTTTTTCGCGGACCTCAGACTGATTACTTCTCGCAAGCCGGTTACGGCCGCTGCCTGCGCGCTTTAGCAGGTAAATGGATTTCCAAAACCCAATCGGCACTTGCCGACGATGTCCTATCGCTTGCCATGCAGCAAGGTATCCCAGAGGGTGCCATCATTGCACGTCGACACCTGAGCGCGTCAAGTGATCGTGAGACACGTGTTCACGCGCTGAAATGCTTAGCCCGCTTCGGTAACGAAGCAGACATTGAATCCGTTTCTAAGCTGCTCAATGACGAGTCGATTGTTTATGAGTTTCCAGATCTAGGTGCGATCGGATTACCGCGCGACGGAATTCGTGAAGAAGATATGCCGCCACCTGGATTGCAACGCCCGAAGTTGCCGACGGACGAGCGTCGGATGATTGTTCGATTGAATGATGTCGCCTTAGCGGTTTGCATGACGCTCGGTGCTGAAGATCTCACCAAGACATTTCCAAATTTTGAACCATCCGATTCCAATCCATTGCAATTAGCCGACTGCGCTTTTGCATCGGATGCTCAAGAGTATCACAAGTTGGCAATCACGCGCTGGAAGCAAAAGCATCCTCAGTTTGTTGAAAAAGCCAATTAGTAACTCGCAGAATACAAGCCCGACGCGCAAGCGAGGGAACTGATTGGCCATGCTGTGCGCCAGAAGTCGCACCCGGCAGCAGGGGCGACCCACTAAAGTCACATCGGTAATAGGTGGGAGTACTCTAAATCCGGATGAACCAAAAAAGTCACCGTTGGGAAGGTTTTCTTGATGATTCGCTGGCGAACTTGGATCGCAGCTATCTTCGGCGACGCAAACTTGTAACAACTCATCTACCCGGCGCTAGAGTTGAGCGAGACGGGCAGACGCTAGTCAACTTTGGTGGAAATGACTATCTAGGCTTGCGAAACAACACGCAGGTAGTTGCTGCCGCAATTACTGCACTTCAGACCGACGGCGTCGGTAGCGGCGCGAGCCCTGCCGTGTGCGGTTATAGCCGGGAACAATTGCGACTTGAAGCACGCCTTGCTCAACTCAATCAGTCGCCTGCCGCGTTGGTGTTTTCAAGTGGCTATGCATGTAACTTGGCCACAATTAGCAGCCTTGTAAGCGATCAGGATGTGCTCTATAGCGACGCATTAAATCACGCGAGCCTAATCGATGGTTGCCGCTTGAGTAAAGCCAACCGCCAACTCTATCCACACAACGATGTGCAGCAGTTGCGGGAACACTTGGCTAACACTAGGCATCGTTTTCAGCGGGCCTTGATCGTGACTGAATCGGTATTCAGTATGGATGGTGACACTGCACCGCTGGTAGAATTGGCTGATCTTGCAGAACAATACAACTGTGGCTTGATCGTGGATGAAGCACACGCGACCGGAATTTACGGAGCCCGCGGCGCGGGACTAGTCGAAGAACTTGGGTTAACGGGCCGAGTATTTGCAAAGCTCGGAACACTCAGCAAAGCCATTGGATGCCTGGGCGGCTATTTGTGCGGTAGTCAGAATCTCATCGATCATGTGCTGAATTTCGGACGTGCCTACATGTTCAGTACCGCACTGCCGAGCAGCGTTCTTTCAGCCGCCACGGCTTCGGTGGAACTCATGGAGTCACTGATTGAAGAACGATCCGCCCTTCGAAGAAAGGCGAGAAGGATTCGCTTGGACCTGCGCGGCATGGGTTGGCAAGTACTGGGTGAAGACAGTCCAATTCTTCCTGTCGTGTTAGGCGACGAGCGCACAGCGTTGGAGTTGTGTACCGCGTTGCAAGCCGCTGGCTTATTCGTACCTGCCATTCGCCCGCCAACGGTACCCGTGGGTACCAGCCGCTTGCGCATCAGTTTGTCGTGCGAACATACCGATACACAAATCGAGAGCCTGCTCGACGCTCTAGCTAGTGTCTGTCCGGAAATTGCCTTGGCGTTGATTATGGCGGCGAAAAAGCGCGGAGAACAGCCCGAAGCTGGGTGACTGAGCGACTGGCGAGGA
>JAYVHC010000502.1:0-9575 GCA_043771575.1 Planctomycetia bacterium | reverse complement strand
GAATGGAACTGCGGCGCGCGAGGATCGGCCGTCCCTCCAGGTACCTTCGGAGGTCCGCCGCCATTTCCCCTGCGGACACATATCTCGCCGACGGATCTTTCTCGGTCGACTTCAAGACAATGATTTCCAGGTCTCCTGGGATGCGCGAATTCAACGATCGCGGTGCGGCCGGTGAGCGCGTTCGGACCTGTTCCATCAGTTTCAGCCGGTCATTGTCCGCAAAGGCAGGACGGAAGGTCAGCATTTCGTACAGCGTCATTCCCAGGCCATACACATCGCTGCGGGGATCGCTCCAGCCGCGGAACCGCTCCGGAGCCATGTACTGAATCGTGCCGACCACATCGCCAGTTCGAGTCAGTTCCGTCGCCAAATCGGTCGCATTTTCCAGGGCCTTCGCCAGCCCAAAGTCCGTCACCCAGACGTGCCCGGAATGGTCGACCAGCACATTCGATGGCTTAACGTCGCGATGCAGAATGCCCGCACTGTGAGCAAACTCCAGTGAATCCGCGAGCTGCGTTCCAATCTCCGCGACTCGCCGGAAGTAACCAGGCTGGACTGACTTGGAAACTCCGGTTGGTGCTGTTCGAGCCTCGGGTTCGGCAAAAGCCGCTGCGTCCCGGACGGGCTGGAATTCACCGCTGAGGAATGCCGTAGCGAAGGTCTCCAGAGTACCGGAAGATGTCGTTCGTTGTCGGGAATTTATCGCGGTGTCGGTCGATTGCCCGGCAAGTGTCGGCAAAGAGCGCTGGCGTCGGAGTTCGTCCAGGATCAGATCCAGGCCATGTCCTTGAATCAACTGCATCGCATAATAGTGCATCCCGTCTTCATCACCGACGTCGATGACCGGCACAATATTCGGATGATGTAGCTGTCCAGCAGCCCGCGCTTCCAAGCGAAATCGCTGCAGGTCTTGAGAACGAATTCCCAGAGGTCTGGCCAGAACTTTCAGTGCGACCTCGCGGTTCAGCGAGATCTGCTTGGCACGAAAGACCACTCCCATCCCGCCACGGCCAATCTCATCGCCGATTTCGTAATCACCGAGCTTCTGCGGCGGCTGAGCCGATTGGCCAACGATTCCGATTTCGTCCGTCTCCGGAGAAAGTTCTTCCATCAAGACCAGTGTCGGAAACAGCCTGGTAATTCGATCCGCGAGATGCGGATAACGCAGGGTATACTCTCTGATACTCGGTCTCTCGCCTCGTCGATACCCTTCCACGAACGACTCTGCTAGCGGCCCCATTGGGTCATCTTGTTCATGATCGATTGTCATGGATCATCCTTTGCGCGGGCGAAAAAGGCGTTCGTATCGGTCCAATTCGTAGATCCAGCCTGCCGGGCTGGACTTCGCGGCCGCGCTGCAACCCTATAGGAATGTGGCTTACCAAAGTCGCTCGGTTCGCCCTCCTCATGGCGACCCGGTTCGGCCTTGCGGGAAGTCCGTTCCGGCAGAATGAACTTATAGAATAACTGCCAAACTCATGCCGCGATCCACAATTTCGATGCTGTTGGGAGAAGACGATCGCGTATCTTCACTCAAGAATTAAATTACCATCATCGCCGATCACCGCCCGCAGTCGCTCCAGAGCCCGGACATAGCGGTTGCTGGCGGCTGTCTTAGACAAACCGAGGATCTGCGCACACTCTACGTTTGTTAGATGTTCGAAGTGCCGCAGGACGAGGATTTCGCGATCGACGGATTCCAGTCGATCGAGGAATTCGTAAAGTCGCTTACACAGTTCTTCTCTTTGCAGGATACTGTTTGCCGACGAGTACCGGGCGACGAGCTGCGCGGCAATGAATCCGGTCTCGAGCTGATCGTCTGAGTCCTTTGGATCGATTGATCGTTCGCGATTCGCGTCGCGAATCTGGCGTCCGAGATGATGCCGGTGCAGCTGTTGCAGTCGCTGGTAGGCGAGGTATCGCAGCCAGACGAAGAACGGCACTTCCGGATTCTCAATATACTCCTTGAGTCGTTCACCCGCTTCAATGTATGTCTCCTGAATCACGTCCGAAGCATTCACGCGGCTTTGCACACGATGGTCAAGCCGCACGCAGACCATGCGTTCCAGTCGCTGCCGATGCGATTCCAGCAACCGCCCGAGTGCGTCGGAATCTCCGCTGGCCGCCAGTTTTAACAACCGCTCTTCCGGCGGGATGTCAAAAGTCGATGTCATTCAGCACCAGCCCCTCGAACTGCCCCAAGCGCTGCAGTTGTTCGCGCAGCATTGGATGCTCGGAAAATAATTTCCACGATTTCCTGTGGACGTTTTGAGGAAATTGTCAGTATCTCTATCATCCCGGTTGCAACTCCTCTGCTCAGTCACCAGCGACCGACCTACAGCAAGCTGTCAGCCACCGACCAAATTATATCAATTTCAGCCACTTGCCAATCATTGGTTTCGTCCGGAGGAAGATTTTCGCGAAACCCTGCGATTAGCGAATCGTAGCCTAGCTCGCCGAAACCGGGGTTTCAGGGAGTGGCTGTCTCGCGTTCTGGCACACGTAGATGCAGCTTGTCTTTCAATGTTTCAATTTACTTTCCTCAGGAGCAACGATTATGAACCGACCATTCAACCGGCGCCGAGCACTTGGTGCAATTGCCGCTTCCTTTGCCTCGTTCGCTGTGGCCACCCGGGCCGTCTTCGCATCCACATCAGCCGTGAAAATGAAGAATTGGAAAGGCACGATCGACTACGCTCCGGATGGGCCGTCCCCGTTCACGATGGAGGGTACCGCATCGCATCTCGGCAGGTTCTCAGCCGTGGGCGAAGTCACGCTCGTGCCTGTGGACGAGTCGGGCCTGTTGCTGGGCGCGGGCGTTGTGGTGTTCACATCCGCCAATGGCGATCTGCTGGTGGGTGGCACGGAATGGGTGGTCAACGGAGAGAATATCAGCGAGATGCACTTCCGCTGGCGCGACTCGGTGGAATTCAGCGACGGAACAGTCATCGCGAACACCGGCCGATTTGTGACCGACCGACCGCCGGGGCTGGTGGTCATCGCCATCATCGCCATTCTCATTGGTTTGCTTCTTCCCGCGGTGCAGAAAGTGAGGTAGTACGCAAGATCCGCGAACGAGATTTGCTGATGTCGAAATGGCGATGACAGCCATGCATGCTTACGTGTGGTAGCCGCGATACCACTGGACAAACCGAGCGACCCCTGTTTCGATCGAGGTAGCTGGGCGAAAGCCAATGACGCGTTCAAGATCGCTAACGTCTGCAAAGGTTTCCAACACATCGCCAGGTTGTAACGGCAGATAATTTTTCTTCGCCGTTCGACCGAGGCTGCGCTCGAGCACTTCGATAAAGTAAGCCAGCTCGACCGGTTGGTTGTTGCCGATGTTGTACACCCGATACGGACATTGACCACTGCCAGGGTCTGGATGCGAACTGTCCCAATTGGCGTTGGGATCGGGAATCACGTCGACCAAACGCACCAGGGCTTCGACGATATCGTCGACGTAAGTGAAATCGCGGCGCATCTTGCCATGATTGAAGACGTCAATCGCGCGGTCCTCGGTAATCGCTTTCGTGAACAGATACATGGCCATGTCGGGCCGACCCCAAGGACCGTACACGGTAAAGAAACGCAGGCCCGTGGTCGGCAGGTTGTACAGATGGCTGTAGGTGTGCGCCATCAACTCGTTGGCCTTCTTTGTCGCCGCATAGAGACTAACCGGGTGGTCGACGTTGTGATGAATTGAGAACGGCTGGACTTTATTGGTGCCGTAAACACTGCTGCTGCTGGCATACATCAAATGGCCGACGCCGCTGTGCCGGCACCCTTCGAGCACATTGCAGAATCCAACTAAGTTGCTTTGGACATAGGCTTCAGGGTTTGTCAGAGAATAGCGCACACCGGCTTGAGCGGCCAAGTGCGCTACGCGCTCGAACTGGTGTTGGGCGAACAGTTGCTTCATCGCAGCACCATCTGCCAAGTCAGCTTCGACGAAGCGAAAACCGTCCAGCGGCAGTAGTTGCTTCAATCGATCGCGTTTCAGTTGTACGCTGTAGTAGTCGTTCAAATTATCGAGGCCGACGACTTGCGTGCCACGAGCCAGGAGGGCTTGGGCTAAATGAAATCCGATAAACCCCGCCGCACCGGTAACCAAAATCTTACGCACTGACCCGACTTTCTATTTGGCCGAACATTACTCCATCTCGCTCGCTTGCAACACACAAGCTTGAACTACTAGATCGTGTTCCAACGAATAACCGTAATCGCGCTCGCCGCGAATCGCTGCTGCAAAATCTAGCAGACAGCCATCGTACCGCCCACCCATCGTCGGTAATTCAACCAATTGCGTTCCTTTGCGGAATTTTCCCTGCGGTCGATCCAAGGTCAACGTCAAATGAGGTGGTTCGAGCGGCTCAATCTCGATGGTTCCTTGCGTACCGCATACACTTTTTTATGGTTCCGTTTCGTCAACTTCGGCGGCGTCGGGCGGCGCGCCTTCGGCTCGATTACTCCAGATAGACTGATCGGGATTCACTGGGCCAAGTTGATGCGAACTCAAGTGAGCGACGACAATGCAGCGACCATCGAATTGATCTTCCTTGGGTGTGATGGTCAGTTCACCAGGACGATCGTCGGTATAAGCAAACAAACGCGACTGACCTGGCATGAGTGGCGTTCGATTTACCACGTCCTTCAATATGCCTCCTATCCACAGGTTATCTATGGCTTCAGTTTTGCCTTCGATGATGGTCGGCGACGCGGTCTCTAAATGCGCGTCCCAATGTTTCCATAATTCAGCACTTGCAAGTTTGAATTCAAGATCCTTCAAACTCTTGGGTTCCACTGCGTTGAGCCACGCATAGAACACCTCGCCATTCACATTGCGCAACACCAGCGCGCTCGTAAGTGCCAGCTCGGTGGCATTCATCAGCTTCAAGCGCTGGCTGTCTTCGGATTTCTCCAAGCTGATACCGCCCTTCAAAGGGACCATTTGTTCAGCGTGCAACATTTCGGTCGAGTTCGAGTAGACAGTTAACGGTTCGAGCTGCACGCCAGCAGATGCGCCGTAGTTGGTTCGCAAGTTTCGCGTCGAACTTCCGGCTCGACGCAGGACACGGGTGACATCGCCCAGCGGTAAAACGACGCTGCCACTTTCTGGAAATTCGACCGTATAGTTGGTTGACAACGACGTATATAAAGCGATGTAGCGAGTCAGGTGTCCGCGCGAGTGTTCACCTTGCAATTCAAGCAACGAAATTTCCGTCGTACGTCGCGCGAAACCGATGTCTAATCTCGCAACACGCGTCACCACCGCCACGCCAACGAGGGCGAGTATGGGCGCCGCGATCCATGCATACTCTAATCGTCCTAGCGATCGGAAAATGACCCAGTTGACTGGTACTAAGAACAATAGATATCCGCTGACAAGGTAAATGATCGTCCAACGATCGGGCAATTTGATACCTGCCGCCTTGCGCAATGCGTATTGCGATTGATACGCAAGGCCGGAGTAATCGTTCCAGGCAGCACCATTACCGCCCCACCGCATCGCTTCAGGATCGCTGCCGTCAACTTTGGTCGCCGCATTCATTCCCAAACTCGTTAGTGGCGCGGTGCTGCTTTGATTCGACTGCAGCACCACTTGCTCGGCAAGTGCTGCTGCAGCCGCACTAGTTGGGGTGGAATTGCCTCTCTGTGTGGTCACCAAGTTGGGATTCGCGGAGACCGGTGAATTGCCAAAATCCTGTGGCAGGGTACTTACTGATAGCGGAAGATCTCGCGACAAAATTCGAAAATTCGAGTGCATGCGAGCGTCTTTGGTGAGCGACTGGAAGGGTGGTGCCCAGTTCTGCACCTTCATTCCCTCATTCGAATTGGTAATCATCCGCGGCGCGCGGCGAAGCAGGCCTGTCGAAAAGAAACTCGAAAAATACTTCCACTTCGTTAGGCGAGGTTCGCGTAAAGGAAAGGCCGTTACGACAACTCGGCCGCGCCCGACTTGACGCTCCGCCACCAATTCACCGCTCTTAGGCAACCACTGACCGCCAGCGGCCAACTTGAATTTCAGTCCACCTACTGGAGGCCCGAGAATATCAAGTGGCGTTTGCTCTCGACTACTAAGGTCAGGCACTTTCCAATTGTCTGAAATCTCTTGGAACGACGCAGTATTGAACTCGGCTGCGTCGGCTGATGTGGCGGGCAAGTAGGGGGAGATGAACGAGTTCTGAAGTCGCGACCAACTGCTTGGACCGCTGATAATCAATTGCCCGCCCCAGTGCAACCAATCGATGATCGCCTCTTGCTGATCCGTAGTAAGTTCGTCGATTGAAACGTCATCCCAAATAAGCACCGCTGTCGCTGTCATTGTTAGCATCGAGTGTGGCAGCGCATATTTGCCGTCTTGAGATTTGAGCAGTGAAACCTGATAGCTGCGCGTGCGCGGTGCTTCGCCCAGATCGTCCCCGCGCCAGTAGACAGCGTCCAGCACCGTGAGAAATTCGTATGAGAGCGCTTGCGGGCTAAGCACAACGAGTTGAAATTCGGACCGCCCAAGTTCGTTTGCACCTTGAACTGATGGAGTCTGCAAAATGGGTGTCATCAGTGGCCAGGTTCGCAACTGTGTCCGCAACATCAAGCGCGACGGCGTCGCAAAGGGGTCCTCGTTCTTGGTGCCAGAATCAGGGATAAAGAATTGGAGGTCGACAGTTTTTGTTTGGCCCTTGGGCAGACTAGTGCGTCGCGAATACTCGTTGATCATATTCGTGCCGGGTAGATTCACCGGCGCGTTGCCGCGTTCAAGGTCCCCCACGGCCACGACTTGCATATCTTCGCGGTTTGATTTGAATTGCTGCTGGCTTTCAAACCAGTGCCCCGGCTTAACGGTAGCGACCTTAGTCTGGCTGTCGATCGGCAGAGTCAGAAGTGAGCTCATTTCGAGCGACTCTTTTTGTTCCTTTGCCCGTTTTTCAATTTCTTCACGAGTCAGCTTTTCGCTGTCGCGCCGACAACCGCCGCAGCCGCTTGCTGATGCTAGCATTAGTAGCAGCAGCCAACGCAGTTGTCGAAAAACTTTAGAAATATGCATAGTTTTGAACGAAGTGGTTTGAGTGAAAGCATCCAGTGTGCAGTAGTCGCATCCGCAGGAGCGACCCAAGGAACGGCAACCCTAATTGTCGCGTATGCTCAATCTGGATCCCCTAAAAACGACGTAGTAGTATAGCACTATTGAACACATGTTTCGCGTTGAAATAGGGGGGCTAGAGTTGAGGTGGCGATTTCAAGCAAAGTTTGTTATCAAGAGGATAAGCACTTCAAAGGATAGACCCATGACCCAAGGACAAGGACAGGGCCGGGCGGGCCGCTTCATACGGCTTTCTCTACCCAGACAATATATCATTGACTTGCTGCATTTCTCGCAGAAAATCCCCAGCATTCCGGTCCAGCGCACGATGAACATCCGCAATACGCTGGTCGCACGCAAACGATTAGCTAGCCCGCCGAGTTGGGTGACGATCGTTGCAAAAGCCTATGCGATCGTTTGCCAAGAGTTTCCGTCCTTGCGTCAATCCTACCTCGCGCTCCCCTGGGCTCATCTTTATCAGCATCCGTGTTCATTGGCCAGCATTGCCATCGAGAAGGTGGTCGATGGCGAATCGGCAGTCGCTTTTTTGCGGATCGGCGACTTGATTGAGAATAGTCTCACGAGTCTGGACGCTTGTTTGCGTCAAGCCCGCGAGGAACCGATCGAGAACTTGCGATCGTACCGCTTGGCGAAAAAGATGTATTGGTTCCCCACAATTCTGCGACGCACACTGTGGTGGATTGGTTTGAACGGATCGGGCTACTATCGCGCGCGGCATTTTGGTACGTTCGGCGTCAGCGTGTATGCCAGTCTAGGTGCGGAGTCCCTACATCCGCTGTCCCCGTTGACCAGCACACTCAACTACGGCCCGATCGATGCTGAGGGAACTGTCAACATGCGGCTGGTATACGACCATCGAGTGCTCGACGGCGCAACAGTGGCCCGCGCGCTCGTTCGGCTCGAAGAGGTTTTGAAAAACGAAAGTGTGGCGGAGCTGGAGCAGCTTGACGCTTTGGCGCTGCGCAAGACGGCTTGAAAACGAAGGATTCGCAATGAGCTTTGATAAGAATTACTGGCATGATGCCAATTGTGCGAAAACGTTTTGGGATCAAAAGAACGGGCGACCTTATAAGGAACTTGTGCGCGACACGTTCAACTCAGTCGAATTGCGTGAAGGCGATCAATGGCTAGATCTCGGTTGCGGGTCGGGGCAGTTAACCGCAACGCTTTGGCAAAGCGGAGGTGGTACGCTAGGTCGGATTCTCGCGACCGACTGTGCTGCCGTGAACGTGGATGCCATCGCCCGTTTGCGAACGACTGTCACGCCACAGGCGACTGAAGCGCAAATCCAGTTTCAGCAAGTCGACTTTAGCCATGGCCTGCCGCAGATTGCTACCGGATCGTTCGATGGCGTCATTTCGGGACTGGCGATTTCGTACGCGGAATCGCGCGATCCGATAACTGGCCAGTACAACGACACTGCATTTATGAATTTGCTCCACGAGATTGCCCGCGTACTCAAGCCCTCCGGTCAATTTGTATTCTCGATCAACGTACCAAATCCGGGATTCTGGAAAGTGCTTTTCCGGTCGCTCAAAGGTGGTCACAAAGTAACGCACGCTGGCCGAGTACTGGCGAATGCTTTGCGGATGCAGTTTTACGGACGTTGGCTGAAACAGGAAGCGCGCCGTGGTCGATTCCATTTCTATCCAATTGATGAACTCGTCGCTCGACTGGCGCGCAGTGGATTCGAAGTCACCTCGCATCGCGTCTCTTATGCTGGCCAAGCCTATGTGGTGCAAGCCCGGCGTAAACTGGCGGCCGCCGCCAACGCCGCTTGACCATCGTAGCTACGACGCGCCGCCGTCGTGGTTATCGCCAAACCTATATCAGGTGGCAGCTGGCAGATGTGACCCACCGTGGGTCACTCTCCGAGAGTGACCGTGTGCCGCATTAAAATGCTTCACAGCGTTTCCGTCTAGCGTGCGTACCACACCACCAAGCGCTCCAGTTCCCCGTTGGCACCCAGCATCGAGAGCCGCCACCGATGGTTTGTACCGCACAGCGGTGCAAAACCTTGACTGCGATCGAGAGCAACCACCACCTGCACAACGTCCTGAACCGTCGGCTGGCGATCCTGCGCAAGCCATCTGAGCATCCATAGCGCGACAGGAAATCGCAGCGCCAATCCGCGGATACTGTCGACAACTGACCAACTCTGCCGGTCTGATATTGCATACATGAAGGAAGCGGAATTCGTCTCCATGAATCGCGCTAGCGGCACGTATATCTCGGGTCGCATGACTCCCAATGGTTTATCGAGCGCCTCCAAGGTGGCGACCGGAAAGATCTTGTCGATCGTCGGTGTCGGACCTGTTCCACGCATGACCGTCCAGGCGGTATTCATTAGTTGGAATCGAGCGGCCCAATTGGATTTGTGGCCCGCCTCCGGATGGAGTCGCGCGAAGTAGATTGCGGCGATACGGAACAAGATTTTTGAATAAGCCTTCGGCGCTTGTAGATCATCAAAGAA
>JAYVHC010000501.1:0-2781 GCA_043771575.1 Planctomycetia bacterium | reverse complement strand
GAAAGCACGACGCCCAGCTGGAAGATTAGGCCGATAGGGGTTTGGAATAACCAACGGGTTCGTTCGAGATCCAGCGCTTCGGCTTGAGAAAATACATCGACGGCTAACGCTGCGCCGTTTGCGTCGCCAACTTGAAATCGTTCTCGAAGTTCTTTCACCACGTCCTCAACATTTGATCCGGTTTCGATTTCAACTAATCCCAGCGACGTTTGGTGTTTGACATCCCAAGGAACTAGGCGTGCAAAACCCACCTGGCTCATAATCGCGGCTCCATTAGCAGCCAAACCGGTGCCCAAGTTGAACAGACCGCCAATCGAATATGTTTGACCGCCGATCTCCGTTGTACGCCCAATGTCAGGAACATCAAATTTCCGTCCGTCTAAGGGGCCGTAGTCTCGCTGCGTACTTCGATCCAGCAACACTTCGTGTCCGCTGCTCAATTGAGCTTGCTGTGCAAGAACGGATTCCAACTTGAACACTTCCTCGTGGGTAGAGAACGCCATAATTGCGATTGGTAAATACTGCGTTTCAAACTCAGAAGTTTGGATTTCCGATTCTGAAGGCAGTTTGCGCCAATTGTGTATGGTGATCCACAGTGGCTTGGCGGCGCTGACACCGCGAGTGCCTGCGGCCACCTGGAGCCATTTGCGATCGAACCGACTCGGTTCATAAAGATGCAAGTAGTCGCGGGCTCGAATCAGAACATCAAATTTCAAGTTTTCGAGCACGTTGGTGGCAGTATGCGACACAGCGCCCATAAATCCGAGTTGCATGAAAACCAGTAGCAGAGCGAACGACACGCCGCCGATCGAGACCAGAGTCTTGGCTGGCTGGTACCAAAGATTGAGAAGTGCAAGCGGAGTCTTCATGGCTGGGGCGCGATAGCCGTTGATGCTGGCTGGTCGGATGAGTTGTCGGCAGCTAACTCAATCTCAACGCTCACTTGCAACTGTAACCACTTAGAAGCGATCGGTATATCAGCGGGTTCGATTTCAATGGTTACAGTTACCGAGCGATAGTCGACTTTCGCCAAAGGGTCAGCAACGGCGAGTTGCGGTCGTCCGACCAATTGACCGCGACGCAGAACTCGGCCATGCAGTTCTTGTGGTAACGCGGGGCTGGTGATTCTGACGGCTTGAGCGGGTGAGATCAGCGCGGCATCGGTTTCAACCACCTCCGCTTCGCAAATTACTTTCGTAACATCAGCCAATTCGATCAATGGAAACTGGGCTGCCGCCTCACCGACACGCGTATTGATCGCGACGACAACTGCGGCTTGCGGTGCGGTTACTATGGCCGATGGCTGCTGAAATTCAAGTGCCTTCATTTCGGCTTCGATGGCCGTGACGGCCAGTGACGATTGTGCAGTTTGAACGGCCAGCTTCGCTGCCTTCGACTCCTGTTCCGCTGCCACGGTTCCGAATTCCACCGCTTCTTTGGCTTGCTGAAAACTCTCTACCTGCTGACGGTATTTAAGTTGTGCCTCATTCACCACCATTCGCTGCTGGTCGATCTGCAGCGTTCCAACGAAGTTGCTGGTGAGCGGATCTGTAGCTATTGAATTCAAGCGTTCAAGCGCTTTCTCCGATCCCGTGACTTGTTTTTCGGCGAGCTTGAGAATTTCTTCTTGACGATCAAGGGCCTTGGCCTGAGCGGCGATTTGCTCTAGCTTGCTTTCAGTAGCCGTGAGCCGCAAGCGAGCTTGTTCGATCGCGCTTGCCTGCTGTTGTTTGGCATCCTCGAAACGTCTTTGCAATGCTTCCACACGCGCTTCATGCAATTTGAGCGAACGCATGATTATGAGCGGTTGCCCAGCCGTTACGTAGTCGCCGACTCCGACATCGACCCTGTCGACAATATCGCCGGGAGTTGCAGCCAATCGAATTAAGCCGCCAGCGGGTAAAATCTGGCCCTCAGCCACGATTTTGGATGGTTTGGCTATGGGCGGCTTAGCTTTTACAGTCGTCCCCGTCGACGAACCGGAATTGCAACCTGGGGTCACAGTCAGGGTTATCAGACCGACCAGCAACAGCTTGAGCGCGGCACCGAACTCGCCTGTGTGGCACTCCGGTCGGTCGCGTTCGTGCTGGGACGGCCAGTTCATGCTCTATTCCAAGTCGGTCGATGTGAAAAATGGAAAACGGAAAACGTCTATCTTAGTTGCTTCGAGCAGCGCCTTTGGATTCATCGGTTGAAACGTGTAATGCAAGCACGTTGTCGCTGGCGAGCGTCACAAACGGAACGCACTTCGGTTCTGCCTGGAAGTGGTTTAGACTTAGGGTAACTTGTGCCACCTACGGAAGTATGGGCATAAGCGCTGACTTATCGGGATTTAACGAAGCTGCTGCCTGGTTATCCCAAGGTCTTTAAGAAAGAGTATCCGCGCATGGCAAATTTGGCGACCGCCTCACCCGCAACTCGCTTTGACCCGAATTGGAAACGCAGGCTGCTGGACGGGCTCTCACCGGCTGTTTCGGCCCAATTGTTGCAACATTTCTATGGCAGCGGCGAACTCAAGAAGCAGGTCCTATACGACAATTCGCTTGAGATCTACCCGGGTGAAATCATCATCATGACTGGGCCGAGCGGTTCTGGAAAAACCACCCTGCTCACCCTAATCGGGACGTTGCGTCGCGTACAAGAAGGGGAACTGAGCGTGCTCGGGCGATCGCTTAAGAATGCGACCAACGCCGACCTGCTAAATCTTCGCAAAGAAATTGGCTTTATCTTCCAAGCGCACAACCTCTTTGATTCCCTTAGCGCAACGCAAAATGTCCGCAT
>JAYVHC010000500.1:0-2308 GCA_043771575.1 Planctomycetia bacterium | reverse complement strand
GAGCGATTTGGCATCCGCTTCGACGTTTATACGCCGCTGGAATCAATGCGCATCGAAGATGTGCTCGAACTGAGGTCCTATAACCTGAAGCAGTTCAAGGAGTTCATCACTTCCGTGCCGAGCTGGGAGGCGGTCGATTTTTATGATTTCCGCTACTCGATCAAGAACCCCATCGAATTGGACGCGACGACTCAAGACGTAGTTGTAATTCTCAAACGCAAGTGACCGCTCCCTAGACCCATGGCGGAGAATGTTGCAGATTTGATGGTGACTTCCAAACCGCCGCTGTAGCATTTTACCGTGGTGAAGTTTCACATTGAGGTCGGGGGGGCGAGACGAGCTCGCGATGCGAAAAAGGTGTCACTCCTGGAGCTTGCGTGCGGAAGCCCACATGCCGATTGCAGTAAGGGCTGAAAGTGTCGCCACAGCACCGCTGATCATTGCCAGAATCTCATTTTCGCGAGCGGCGATCTTCAACCAATAGAACCTTGGCTTGTTTTTCGGTCCTAGCCCATTGCGCTCAAAGTTGCTCCAGTCCACCATCAGGTTTTCCATTGGCATCAAGTCATAGCTTTTGTTTCCAGAGATGATTTCGTCTTCCATGCCATACGAAGTGTCAATCTGCCAGCGGTAGTAAAGGAAATAAGCGCATGGGAGGGCGGAGATCACCAACATGGCCACAGAAATAGCCATTATGGTTCCGCGCCAACCACCCCATGCGCGTCGCTCACTTTCGGGAGTGAATGAAGACGCATAGGACTTAGCTGGTAATGTCTCAGGGCCTGCTACAGGCAATTCCGCAAATCCTCGCAGGGTAGGAACTTGCAGCCGTTGTCCGCATTCGCAGCTCAGTTCCTGTCCAGCTTGACTGCGAGAAACTGGGATTTTTCGGCCACAGCCGCAGGTTAGAAGGTGCTCCATATTAACTCGTCCATGCTTCAAAAGGGATTTGCGCTGAATCAATGTTTCTTGACCCAATTACAGATTGTGACTGGACCGGGGAAATGGTCCAGCTAAAATTGACTTCGCTGCAGCGGGACTTAATCATCCCAATGCAGCCGACCCACCGCTTGGAAGGAAACAGTGGTAAAGGATCGGTAATGAGTAGGCGGTTGAGCCCCGAAGTTTTGGGGTTCAATTGGCTACCGGGGGATAAAGATTATAAACGCGATTCAGTACGCCTAACTACAAAACCGCTCAAGTTTCTTGACGGTAGGGTGATTCCTTAACAAAACATCGGGCTGTCTGATCTCGTTTGCCGCACGCAATCCGCTTGGATTTATGGTTGATTGGCATTGGGTTGATTGGTTTTCTTCCTGTGTGCGGGACATCTTCTCTTGGGTATTGCCTGCCGTTTGACGGCTGCTTACTTGTGTGCCGACGACAAAATGACTTGTCGTTTGAGGCAGGGCGCGAGAGACTCTCGCATCTGCATCGGGTTGTACGATGGTAACCGACCAAGGGATCGCGCTGATTTGTGATGGTGCCTTAATGATAAACGCACATCGCCAGCTACCTGTTGGATTGCCTGCCATGAAATTGAAAAAGTAAGCTGCTTTTGGTACTGTCGAGCGTGCATCCAATCTGCACGACCGTTAGAGTGCCGAGCAATGAAAAAAGTTTACCTAACTGCAACCTTTTACAATTTATCGCTGCACACTAGAACGCATGATAGTAGGTGGTAAGCTTACGAGGGATTCGCTCGTCGAATCTCCGTTACGCCATCGTTACGCCAGCGTACGTAGCAGCACTTTAGATCATTTTGGCTTCAGAGGAGTATCGCCTTGTTCGACGCAATGCTGGACGAATTCGATGACGACGCCCCGCGCGCAGACGAAGACTTGGAGAGTTATCAGAAGCTTTCGCTGGATGATGATGAAACCAGCGAGACAGAAACAGCTTCCGATGACGACGGTCTAGCCGCCGAGGGAGAAGTTCAGCTTGAGAGTGACGAGGAGCTGTTGGCCGCCGCAGAAGAAGAGGCGGAAACGTGGTCCGATGATCCTGTTCGCATGTACCTAACGCAAATGGGCGAGATTCCCCTACTTACACGGGATGAAGAAATCCGCCTTGCCAAAGCTATTGAAGTTACGCGACGACGATTTCGGACAAAGCTTCTCGAGTGCGATTATGTAATGCAGTTCGCTTACAAGATCCTCAAGCGCGTTCACACCGGTGAACTGCCATTCGATCGCACGGTGCAAGTTTCGGTTACCGACAAATTGGAAAAGGATCAAATCCTTGGCCGCTTGCCGCACAACCTGAAGACCCTGGATGTATTGCTCAAACGCAATGCACGTGATTACCG
>JAYVHC010000499.1:0-8881 GCA_043771575.1 Planctomycetia bacterium | reverse complement strand
GGCGCATAATCGAAAAGGGAAAACCAGTGAAAGCCAGTGAAGCGACAGAGTATTACTTCTCGAAAGCTGCCGATCAACTCGCACTCCCCGATTGGTTGCGAAAACTGTTGAGCATGCCGAAACGCGAATTGACCGTCCAAGTGACCTGTGAAATGGACGATGGCCGCATCGAAACTTTCGTCGGCTATCGGGTGCAACACGACAACGCGCGCGGCCCGATGAAGGGAGGCCTGCGCTATCATCCTGACGTGGACCTCGATGAAGTGAGGTCGCTGGCAAGTTTGATGACATGGAAAACGGCTGTCGTCAATTTGCCCTACGGAGGCGCAAAAGGTGGCGTTTGCGTTAATCCTAAAATCCTCTCTCGCAAAGAACTCGAACGCTTGACGCGAGCATTCGTCGACGGCATTCACGATGTAATTGGCCCCGACACTGACATTCCAGCGCCTGACATGGGCACCACGCACGAAGTCATGTCATGGATTCGCAATCAATGGGAGAAGTACCACGGATTCAATCCAGCCGTGATAACCGGCAAGCCGGTTGAAGAATACGGGGCCAAGGGCCGCGAAGAAGCGACCGGTCGCGGCGTGGGTATTCTCGCCGTGAAACTAATTCGACGACTAGGTCGTAAACCGGAAAGCGTCCGCACCGCCGTTCAGGGGTTTGGCAACGTCGGCTCGCACGCCGTCAAGTTCTTGCACGAGTCGGCTTTTCCGGTAGTTGCTGTCAGCGATGTATCGGGGTGTTACTACAACCCCAAGGGGCTCGACATTCCAGATATACTGCGGCATACGCTGCGGAACTCAGGCTCGCTCCAAGGTTACGAAAATGCGGAACTACTGGCTGGAGATGAATTGCTGACCCTGGATATCGATATGCTAGTTCCCGCAGCACTCGGCGGAGTCATTCACGATGGGAATGTCGACAAGATCAAGGCGTCCATCAGTTTGGAAGGTGCCAACGGTCCGACGCTCCCCTCAGCCGATGAGCGTTTACTTGAAAAAGGAGTTTGCATCTTGCCAGATATTTTGGCAAACGCGGGCGGCGTAACCGTCAGCTACTTCGAATGGGTACAGAATCGCCAGCACTACAGCTGGAGCCTCGATCGCGTGCGTCAGGAACTAGATCGAACGCTGAGTGAAGCGTTTGAGCACGTTTGGCAAACTTCAGTGCAAAGTAAGGTTAGCCTGCGCACGGCAGCTTTCATGCTGGCCATTCAACGCGTTCAAAGAGCGACCGAGTTAGCCGGTTTTCGATCTTAAGCCGGTTTTCGATCTTAAGTATGGACCTTGGAAATCTTTACAATGTACCGCTTTGGCTCAGGGCAATTGCGGTGAGTAAATTTGCGTTGAATGCTGTCGTGTGCTGAACAATCAATCACGATCGCGATCGCGGTATCCGCGATCATCGCTTTGGTACGACGAGTAACTTGCTTGAGCGAACATTTCCGGCTTGCGTTTAGTGCTGGGAACGCCCGCTTCTTCAAGCACTTTATCAAGAGCGTCTTGAGCCAAGGAAACGCTTGAATCGCGCGTTGAGCCGGTGTTCAATGGATAGCCCATCGCAGTCACTGGGCCTTTGTAGCCCGCTTCGGCGAAGTGACGGATGAAGCGAACATTGTCAACGCTTCCATTCGAACCGGGCAGCAAGCGTTCCTTGGAGGTCACGTCTTTAAGGCTAACGTCTTCCACCAAATCGGCGATGCGAATTCCGAAAATGCGATCTACGGGCAATTCAGCCAATTGATCCGCCGCTCCGCCGCCGATGTGCCAACTCCAACTATCGAAGATGATTCCAACGTTTTTCGCTGTGCATGAGCGGAAGAGGGTCAGGAAACCAGTGACATCGCCCACGAACTTGAATTGCTTGCCTTCAGCGTTGGAAGGGATGGCAGTAAAATACAGGCCGACCTGAATTTCCTCTTTGCCAAATACTTCCGCAATTTGATCGATGCGGTTGTGAATGACGCTGAAGAATTCGTGGAACGGCAAACGGTCGGTCGCTGGCGGGACTCGCAACATAGCAGTCATTACGCCAATTCGTTTCGCAACTTCAGCCGAAGCCGAAAGTGCTGCTAACTGAACCGCAAACGCTTCGTCGTCCGAGTCGAGATCGATCGGCGCTTCGAATCCGCTTAATTTCAGTTTGCCGCTCGTGAGAAAACGAGCGGCGGTTTCGAACGAGCCGCGTTGGCTACGTTTTACGAGGTCAGACAGGTCGATGTCGATGCCCCGAAAGCCATAGGTTAGTGCCAATTCGATCAATTCACTCTGGCGACCGGAAATTCCGATCAAGCCCGCGTTAAGATTCTTATACATATTGTGTGCTCCTTATGAAAACGTACTTCGGGTGCCGTTCCAGGCCGCTGCAAGCGATTGAAGGGGCGCAAATCCCCTGCGATCGAGCGTTATTAGGCGGCATCTCGCAATTGGTCATGGAACTTTGCGAATACCCGTAACATTTGAAATTGTGGGTCAAACAAGTATCGCACAGGTGCCCCAAAACGGATAGGGGACGGTTCGATTTGAGAACACCATCGATCGACCGGATTGCCCTAAAATACCTACAAAAGCCCTGAGTTTGCCTGCAAATCTTAGTGGAGCCGCTCCCTCTCAATTAACTAGTTCGACTGGGGCAGTCGAACTAGCGCTCTGTCACGCAGGAAAACGTGGCATCATGGCGCAAGCTGGCAAAACACTATTTTCGCCGGAACTTCGCAATGACGTGCACAGTGCGTAAACTCGCTGGGATTTCGAAAGTGTGCTTGCTATAATTCAGATACGAAGACATTACAGAGAGGAGTTCTGGTGCCAAAGAAGATTCGAGAACTTATTGCTGACTTGAAGGCAGCTGGGTTTGAAAATCGCGGAGGCAAAGGGAGCCATCGAAACTTTATCCATCCGAAAATCGCGAAGCCCGTAACGCTTTCAGGCAAGGCTGGTGACGACGCGAAAAAATACCAAGAACGTTCCGTAGTCAACGCAATCGAGAAATCCAAGTCATGAATGCTGCCGCAAGATATGTCAAGCTTGTGGAATGGTCCAACGAAGACAACTGTTTTGTTGGCAGCTGTCCCGGCCTGTTTTACGGCGGTTGCCACGGTGATGATGAAAAATCCGTTTTCGCCGAACTCTGCCAGATTGTCGACGAAATGGTGAAGCTTTATGAAGCTGAAAAGCGGCCATTGCCGCCAGTTACGTCCGGCTACGACTGGGCAAATAAAATTGTCAACAGTGCAACAACAAATTAGAGTTTCGCCGCTGTGAAGGGCAGTTGCACCCAGCCGTAACAACCCACGACATGGGTCAAATGGTCAGGGGGCGCGTTTACGCAGCTTCCGCTGCAGAGATCGACGATGAATACCCAGCCGTCGCGCCGCTTCGGAGATGTTCCCCGCGCAGTCAGCGAGGACCCGGTGAATATGTTCCCATTCGGCCTGTGCCAATGTTGGAACCGAGATGGCCTCTTCGACTTCGGGCACATCGATTTCTGATCCACCACGCGCGAAAGCATTCAAGATGTCATCAGCGTCCGCAGGCTTGGGTAAGAAATTTGTGGCACCCAGTCGTATCGCCTCGATGGCCGTCGCAATCGAACCGAACCCCGATAGGATCAACACTTTCGTCTCTGGTCGAATCTTTTTCAACTCGGGCAACAAAGCCAAGCCAGGTTTACCAGGCATTCGTAAATCGAGCACGGCTAAATCGGTAGGTTGTTGCCGAAACACCGCTAGCGCCTCGTCGTAGTTCCCAGCCACACTGACGCGGAAACCGCGCTCTTGAAACGCCATGGCCAGCCGATCGCGAAGCACAAAACTATCGTCGACCAGCAAAATGCTCTGCGCATTCAATTCAATCGGCGCGGATTGTTTCGCAACAGAGATCGGAGCCGCTTCTGTCAGTACCATGATTGCCTCCAGAGATTCTTTATCCCCTCTATTCTAACCTATAGAATACCCTCTCCCATCGCCAGTTTTCATTGCCGACTAGTTGGTAGCAAAATCTCCGCCGTCGTGCCTTGGCCCGGGCGGCTGGTAAACTTCAACTCAGCGTTCAGCCGGCGCAAAACATTTTGTGTCAAATACAGTCCTAACCCCATCCCTCGGCCGGGTTCTTTGGTCGTAAAGAATGGCTCGCCCACCCGTTGGAGTACTTCGACCGTCATGCCTTCACCGCGATCAATGACGCGTATTCGCCAATTGGAGTCTACCAAATCCGCCCGCACAATAATATCCTCGTGCGTTGGACTTGCATCGAGCGCATTCTGCACCAAATTCCGAATCGCCTGCGCCGTTGCTTGCAGTGGCAACAGGTTTTTTTTCAGTTTTGCAGCTTCGGCAACCGTCACTTTGACTCGCTGCGGTTCTCGCAATCCTAGCAGCGTTTCGTCAAGAAAGCGATCCAACGTGATGGCATCCAACCGCTCGCCAGCCGCTTCGCCTGCAGTGATGGTCATGCGGTCTAGGATCTGTCGACAGCGATCCAACTCGGAGCGAATCAGGCTCACATCTTTCATGTCCGTTTCGCGAGCACCGTTTTTTTCTAGACTACGACTCAATTCTTTTGCAACCACTGCGATCGTGCTCAGCGGTGAAGCTAGTTCATGGGCGGCGCCTGCGGCTAGTGTGGCGAGCGCTTCCAATTGACGATTGCGAACGCGTGCATCTTCCGCTTCCTTAAGCGCCAATTCACGCTGCTTCAATTCGCCAGTCAGAACCGTTACGAAGTAAGTGATCACACCGCCGCAAGCTGCGAACGAAACCAAGTAACCCAGCTTGGGCAAACTGAGTTCGCCAGTCGCTTGCAGGTTGGAGTTGTTTAGTTCCAGCAGCGGCTGAGAACGCAACAGCAACAACGTCACGCTGAGCACTGCCACAAACCACACCGACCACGCCCAGGCGGGCGTTAATATGGCTCCGGCAACAGCAATGTTCACGAAGTAAAACAACGCGAACGGATTCGTTAGTCCCCCTGTCAAGAACAGCATTCCCGTCAACACTGCCAAATCGATCAACATCAAACTGGAAACTACTTGATATGTTGGCAAGCGATCGGCGGCCTGCAAGCCATTTTTTCGCAAACGCTGTAACCACAGTGAATAACCCAGGTTGGTTACCGCAGTCACGCCCATAAGCGTCAACATGCCACTCTGGGGCAATTTGATGTCCAGCACCCATTCGACCACTGACATGGTTAGCAATTGACCAGCGACTGCAACCCATCGCAAATGCAATAACCAAATGGCGGTTTCTAGCGTTGGGTGTGAATGTACATGCGGGTTCAAAAGGGGTGAAAGGGGCATCATTATTCCGGCACCAATGCTCGAACAAGATCTTTGCATCCGAGAGGCTTGGCCGTAGCAAAAACTTCGCCTGCTTGAAAGCCAGCAGCGGCGCCGGCGGCGATCGCCAGCCCGCGAACGCGATCAATAACACGACGTTTCTCAGGTGGGAACTGCGTTTGATAACACAAAATCGATTCTACTTTGCGTTCCAATTCACCGCTAATATCCACTGTCAGATGCGAACCGTACTCCGAAGAACCTCGCGATTCAAACGACAAATCGAAATACAGTTGACTAGAGATTGTGTGCACCGGCAAGCCTTCAAAATGCTCGTCCCATTTAGTCAATCGCGAATAGAAGACCGCCGCATCGGTAATCATCATCGCCTGGTGATGGTCTGGTGACGCCAGCGGAGTCTTGTTTCCGAATCCGATCACAATTTTCGGGCGATAACGACGAAACTCTGTCGCCAGGGCACAGCGAGCTTCAAAACTATCGAACAGGCGACGATTGGGGAGCTGTAGTATTTTTCGCATCAACACGCCGAGCACCTTCGCCGCTACGACCGCCTCCGCCTCGCGAATTGCCGGATCGTCGCAGCGTGGTGTCGGTTCACCATTGGTCAAGTCGATGATGCCGCAGCGGTAGCCTTGTTTTGCGAGCGATGCGAGAGTTCCGCCACAAGCAATTTCAACATCGTCGGGATGAGCGCCAACCGCAATTACATCCAGCTGCATATCAATCGGATTCACACGAGACTCAATCAAGTAGAAGTTAATGGAAACAAGGAGACGTCGTAAGAAAGTAATTTGCCTCCCACTGGCTTGAGTTTGGCACGACGCTCGGCCGTTGTGATGGTCGCGACGGCGGATCGTCGCTGCTACGGTACTAGCTCTTGCGACCCACGATGAGGAATGAAGGGTTCGCGGATTCGAAGCGTAGTTCTTCAAATTGCTGTTGGCTGCGTGAAAGGTTGATCATCAGTACCTTACTTTCATTTGTCAGTTGTCGCAAAAGATGTTCGACACCAGTTACATTTTCTATGCTGGCAACGTTCGCCACCAAGCGGCCTCCGGCGCGGAGTCGCGACCAGGCTTCGTCGACCAACTTGACCACAGCTCGACCCGTTCCACCGACAAAGATTGCATCGGGATCCGGCAACTCGCGCCAGGCTTCCGGAGCTTCGCCAAGAATGGGAATTACATTGTTCGTTCCAAACTTGCGTGAGTTTTCGATCAGCAAATTATAGTCTTCAGCCGCCATTTCGATCGCGAAGATACGACCCGCAGGTGACAACAAAGCGGACTCGATCGCCACCGAACCGCTGCCCGCGCCAACATCCCAAACGACACTCTGCGGGCCGAGATCAAGTTCAGCGAGTGCGATCGCGCGCACTTCACTGGGCGTCAGCAAGCCGCGTTTCGGACGACTCTGCCTAAAGCACTCGTCGGGATTGCCAAACAATCGCTTGCCTTGCAAATTCGCCGGTCGATCGGGTACGTTGGGCATACGCAACAATATCATGACGTTGAGACTCGCAAAAGTCTGCTTGGCAATCTCTTGCAACGAGCCGCGAGTCACGCGTTCATCGCGCGAGCCGAGATTTTCACAAACGTACGCCGTGAAGTAATCGATGCCCTGTTCAAGCAAGGCCTCAGCCATGGTGGCCGGTGAAACGGAGTCCGTGGTGAACAGGCCAACTTTTTCGGCGGAACGAATGCGTTCGACGGCGCGGGGCACGGATTGCGTCGCCATGTTGGTCAAGTAAGCTTCGTCCCAGCTTTCTTTGACGCGTGCGAAAGCCAACTGCATGCTGCTCACGTGCGGCAATACTTCAAATCGATCTTTGCCAAGTTTTTCACAAAGGTATCGCGAAGTGCCGTAGAACATCGGATCACCACTCGCAAGCAGCACCACGGGCAACTGCTTTGCAGTGTCGATCGCCGACGCCATCTGATCGAGGTCCGCAATCGTGGTCTCTAGTCGCTGGCCAGAAGCATGCGTTGGACTCTGCTCGACTTTGCGCAATAAGTTCGCGGCACCAAAAATCGTGCCTGCCGAAGCGATTTGGTCCAGAGCTTGTCGAGTCAGCCCTTCAAGGCCGTCGTCGCCAATACCGATAATGGTTATTTTGTGATTCAAGGGAGTTCCTCCATGATCTTGGGGAGAACAAGGCTATGGCTGCTACGTGGCTAGAGTTTCGCAAATTCCCGCGCCATCCGTAAGCCGCCTGCGCAAAAGCCGCCTGGCAAACGGCTGCCTGGACTTGCAAAGTGACCAATGAACTCAAGTGGCGTGACTTCCTTTACGTTCGATAGTCTTGCACGCGTATTAACGCAAACCGATGAAACCAAAATCGTTTAACCGGTAGCCAGCGGCGACGCAGGCACCTGCCGCTTTTGTCAACGGTGCTTTCGCGTGAGTTGCCCGAAACCATCAACACTTCCTGGGTCGAAGTCGCCAATTCCACGGCCTCAAGTACCCAGGCGCACTCGAAGATTAGATTCCAGACTTTCGTCGGAAGACGACGTTATGAGCGATTGCATCCGGCGCGGCGCCCCCCTCAATCGATTTTTTGCCTGCCATCGTATCGTGCCGAAATGTCTCTGTGTAACCGTGGGAACGCATCAAGCCATGAATTTCATGGGCTGTTGCGGGATCAATTTCGATCTGAATCGAATGCGGTGAACGACTTCCGCTTAGCAGGCCCTGCATTCCGTGAACGATTCGCAGCTCGATGCCGTCCACATCGATTTTTATGTGATGCGGTGGCGGAATCACTCCGCGAGCAATCAGGCTGTCCACCGAAAAGGCAGCCTTGATTTCCTTGATGGTGGAATGATGTTTCTTGGACCCTTGTGGGATTTGTCCCTCTAAGGCAATCAAACTGTTGAAGGCAGCGCCTGGGTTGAGCGAACTGTACTCAAACTCGAAGAAACCCTCGCTATCATTTAAGGCGCACGAGAATATTTTCAATCGTTCTTCAAGTTGATTGGCCTGCGCATTCGCAAGCAGGCCGCTCACGTTGACCGCGTGCGGTTCGAAAGCACAGACCAATCCGCTGCCGTTTAAATGGCGACCGGTCAGCAATGAATAAACTCCGATGTTCGCGCCGATATCGTAAAACACTTGGCCGGGTTTCACATCCGAGAGAATCCAGTCGACCGTTCCGACTTCTTTGGTCGCCAACGTTTGTGCGCGCATGAGTTCCAATTCCGAGCGACAGATAAAAGAGATTTCATAGTTGCCGGCTTTCGCGAGTTCCGTGACGGGCCAGTTTGTGGCTGTCGGTGGTTTGTGCTTGGAAATCTTGGGACTGGAGACTTTAGAAGTGACGGACACCGCTGAAGATGGAACGGACGCGGCCAGCACGACCGCTGGCGGGTGATGTTTTCCGGACGCGAAACGCGTCAGTGTGGCAATTCTGGTCGCGAGACTCATGGCGTTTGAAATCCTTTTCCGAAGAATTATATCGTTTCAATATTGATCGTGAGAGTCTTGCGCATGATCTTGCTGCCAGCCTGGGTCATCGGTGCGACCGCATGCAGCGAATTAAAGGTCTTGACGAATAGGACACATTGGTTGGGAACGAATG
>JAYVHC010000498.1:0-4525 GCA_043771575.1 Planctomycetia bacterium | reverse complement strand
AGAAGATTAAGAACGACGACTTGTATGAAGGCTGTCGCGTTGCCTTTAAGAATAATTACGAAACGGTCAAGCTTTATTTTCTATGCGGCCTGCCGGGCGAACGCCCAGTAGATCTCGAGGGAATTGTCGAAATGGCCGAGACGATCGCCAAAATAGGTCGTGAAGTCAAAGGACGCTTCCCGAAAGTCACGGCGAGCGTTTCGAATTTCGTGCCAAAATCGCATACGGCTTATCAATGGAACGGTATGCAACGCCGCGAGTATTTCCAGTGGGCGCATAAATACTTGTGGCAACAGCGCACCATTCGCTCGGTGAATATCAAATGTCACAATGTCGAAACGAGCCTGCTAGAAGGTGTCTTAAGTCGCGGTGATCGCCGTACCGGCGATGCGATCGAACTCGCTTGGCAGCGGGGCGCCCGCATGGATGGTTGGGATGAGATGATAGATTCAGATCGCTGGTGGAAAGCGCTGGCGGACACAAATGTCGATATCGAAAAACAGCTCCATGAGCCGTATGCGGTGATGGCCAAGCTGCCGTGGGATCACGTCAATGTGAAATCGGGTCGCGAATTCCTACAAAAGGAACAGCAGCGCTCCATATTGCAGTTGACCGCAATGGCTGACGCGAAATGAGCACTGCAAATCCCGCCCGCGTCACTTGCGAGACTAAACTGGCGTTCAGTCGGCGTGCGCGACTTGAATATTTATTTGAAAATGCCAGATGCGCTCCATCGAGCAGGGGCTCGGAACGCGAATCCCGATAGGGCAGGTTTTGAGTAGCATTTCTTGCCAAAACAACAAACGCACCATCCTCATAGACGAATTGCCAGTGACTTAAGGTTGGCACTGGTTGGCCCGCATTTGCATCGCGGAACACTTCCAGCAACGGACGTAGACCAGAGTTCTGATCGACCAGCACCGCATCGCAAGGATATTTCTCCAACAACTTTGGCCAATCTTCTGTTCCTTTGTACAACTGGTCGTGATCCAGCATCACTTGATCTTTATAGGCCACTTCGTAGCGCCCATCGAGGCTAACGCGAACGTTGGGATACAACGTCCAAGAAATGTAAGCACCTTGTGCAAACGGAGTCAGTAAATTTCCCCGAAAGTGATGCTGTTCGAAATAGTCCACTACTCCCGAAGGGAAACATGCCTCCGAATACTTTGCAGCGGGGGGCAAGGTCGGTCGCCAAAATTGATTCGCACAGGCGAATAACATACAGGTAACCGCAATCACCTGGCTAACTCGTACAAACGACGCTCGATACGTGTCCACAGATCGAATCATCGACCTACCCAGTGGCGTATGGGTTAACCAAGCGGGGACGTACGCTAACCACACTGCGCCGCATAGCGACCCGTGGCGAATGTGCAGTAGCGCTTCGTAGGCTGTCAGACTTAAAAAGGCGGCCCCGCGCAAGCGTGAGACGCGTACAAATCTCTGGCAGTAAACGAACAGCGATACACACACTAAAAATGCCAGCAAAGTAAGCTCGGGCGAATAGGTGTGCCAAAGCGCATGCCATTCAACTATGAGAGGACGCGGCATTGCAATCGCGTGTAACAGATACGGAATATATTGCCAGCCGTAAGGATTAATCGGCAGTGCGAGCACCACGCAACTTCCAGCCAGCATGAGATGCCATGTGGCTCGGCACGCCCCAGCAAACGAACGACTCTGCAACCAAGCCGCTCCGAATCTCTCCAAGCAATGAAACCCAAACATGCCCACTCCCACTACAAATCCTGCGTGAATGTTCAACCAAGCGACCAGCATCAGCCACCAAGCGATCACCCAAGTGCGACGCCCACGACAATCCAGTTCTTGCATCCACATCTGCGCCGCGAGAAATACCAGCGTAAACAACTGCGCGCGGATCGTAGAAAAACCAACCCAGAAAAATGGAAATGTGAACGCAGCGACGCACGCAAAAATGTAAGGGTGCGCTCCTCGCATGCGAGCCACGCGATATAGCGATAACCAGAGGGCTCCGATCAGCAGTAGGCGTAGTATCGCAATTCCAGCCAAACCCAAACCGCTTGCGACGCTTACCAAGTAGAGGATGGCGCCGGTGCCCCACTCGTGGTGGATCGACGGGTTGATGGTAGGTGTGAACGCAAACAGGTCATGAGTCGGAAAGGAGCCGCTAACGAGCGTCTCGCGAAACAATGCCATTTCATGGAATACATCATGGGTCACTTCATGAACCCGAGCTACATAGGCGAGGAAGCCGCAGGCAACAGCCAATAACAGCCAGGCTATCAAAATGACATCGCGCGAACGCCCGACACGCAAATTCGCGGACAACGCTTGGTGGAGCAAGCGAGCAAGCTTGGACTGACGCATCGTTAACCTCTAAGTCCTGACATTGAAAGCAGGCTCTGTTTTAAAAAGGGCTCTGACCCTTTCAGACCCATTTTCAAACAAAGGCTAGCACTTTTGTTAAGCTCGCTCCTCAAACCGAGCACGATTCAGCCGCATCGAATTTCACGCCTAGGTCAGTATTTCCGAAAAATCCGAATATTCGACTCAAGAATTGACCTATCGGTCAGCGGTCGGGCTTTCTAGACTTCGAACCGCGGTCTGCCACTTGAGGAGCGAGTGGTACCGCGGAACTCAACTGGGCGTGGCCGCCGATTGAGTTTTAAAGGCGAAGATTCGTTGACAGGAGGAGGAACCTGGCGGCGAAAATCCGCTTTGTGTGTTAGACCCTGTTTCGCAGTCAACGAGTCGCGGAAACCGCATTTCTCGCGACTCAATATGACGGCATGTAAACCCCCTGTTGCGAATTATGGGCTCAATGGACTGAGCTAATCGCAAGAGGATCACAAAAGGAGTTGCGAGCATGGAAGCTCGTCGCAATCACCCAATTATTTTGGGCTTGGCCACCGTCGTCGCTTTGCTCTTCAGCTCTCAAGCGATTGCCCAGTTTGGCCCGCAGCAACAGCATGTTGCCCACTCGCAGAACTTTATTGTTTTTGCCAATAGCCCGCAGTTCGCTGCACAGGCTTCGAAAGCCGCTGAGGATTACCGCAGCAGACTGGCTATTTACTGGCTGGGTGAGGAATTACCACCCTGGTCACAGCGCTGTCCGGTTCATATCGTTTCGAGTCCTAGGTTGGGCGCTGGCGGGGAAACTCGCTTCTCACCAATTCCAGGAGGTGTAGGCAACTGGATGATGCAAGTGCAGGGCACCGAGGAGCGTGTGCTTGACAGTGTTTTGCCGCACGAAATCACGCACACGATTTTTGCGAGCCACTTCGCGCCTTTCAATCGCGCTCCGCCATTCGACAAATACTTGCCGCGCTGGGCCGATGAAGGTGCGTGCACAACGGTCGAGCACATCGAAGAGAAAAGCAAGCATCAACACTTCTTGCAAGATTTTCTTCGTACCGGTCGTGGCATCGCCTTCAATAAGATGTTTAGTTTGAAAGATTACCCCAAAGACATACTGCCTCTTTACGCTCAGGGGCATTCAGTAGTTCAGTTCTTGCTCGATCAAGGCGGCCCACGCAAGTTTGTCGGCTTCCTCGAGGATGGCATGCGTACTGGTGCCTGGCAAGTTGCGATGAAAAATCACTACGAGTACGAAACCATTGGCGAACTTCAAACGCAATGGAATCGCTGGCTGCGCGACGGTAGCCCCAAGTCGCTCGTTGGCTATGCACCTAGTCTAGAGGGCGAAGCGGTTGCAAGCTCAATCGCTTTGGCTTCCGCAACCGATCCAACTCCGGCAAAAGTGAAGCTCGGTTCGTTCGAGCGACGCGCTCCGGCTTCAGACGTTCTGGCTCAGGCTGCACCGTCATCCGTGCAGGGGCTTGAAGGGGCGAGTTATGCCAGTGGAGATAGTTGGTATCGCAATCGACTGCGAGCCGTCACAAGCGGCACGCTGCCAAGCCCTGAAGTAACGGATCCCGCATCCTCGCTCCAAGCCTCCGCTTCCACATTACGTGCAGTTGCGACCACCTCGGGTCCCGATCAAAATTATCCCTCGCAAGCTTATCAAGCCGCACGTCAGCCTGCCTCGCAACCTGAGCGTAACACTATTCGCGTACTGGATTGGGGCAACTCCGATCCCGTCTCCGGGATCGCCTCGCAGCCAGAAATGGTTCCGTTAATGCGATAGTCACCCGAAGTGAAGGTACCTGACGCAGGTCAGGAGCCTTTTTGGTGGTTTAGTCCCGGGGAGATCCTGCTGCTCCGGCGCCCTCAGCATCATAAGTTCGCTTGACCAATCGGTTGAAGGCATCGTAAGCGTAGTCAACTTGTTTTAACCAGCGAGTACCGTCGAATTCTGCTTGTGCGTCAAGCTGCTCAGGCGACTAACGGTATCGTATGCATATTCGGTCGAACCTACTAAGTTACTTGCGCCTGTACTCCCACCGACGACAGAGCTTCGAGCGCCCTTTGAATCGTAGCCGCTGACGCGTTCCAGGCTCAAGCCCACCGATTGCTGCTCATCCACCAATCCACCTTGTTGCGTCGTGGCCACGGGCGTTGTGAGCCGCTGGCACTAGCC
>JAYVHC010000497.1:0-3631 GCA_043771575.1 Planctomycetia bacterium | reverse complement strand
AAGCTTGGCAATGAAGCAAACGGCGATTCAGCGGGCTCAGTTTCTTCCCAGGCCGACGTTTCTTCCGAATCGCCAAAGCTATCTGTCGCGATCGGACCGGTAGCGTCGTCGCCGAAATCGGGACCATCTGGCCGTGGACCCTCGGCAACCGAGCGCGGTCCGTCTTTAACCGATGTGGGTTCGTCATTGTCGGCCAGCGGCGTAAAATCTTCGTCATCGGAACTGGATGCGAGATCTGTTTCTCGCGGTTCGTTAGCTGGATCACCACCCATAGCCTCCCAGCGCGTGCGTCGCATCTGCGAAACACTCCACTTGCTCTGTGTCGCGCCTTCAAGCCACATTTCGGCATCATCCCAATCAAAGGCTGCCAAGAAGTGACTCCAGTACAAACCCGCGAAGGATGTATAGGACGAATGAAAACGATCGTAGACGCGGCGCAGGCGGCCGACATGTTGAGGAGTCACACCACCGACGCAGCGGCACCATGCTTCATCGCTGTAGGCGGAGTTTGGCGCGACTGCTTCACGTAGTGTCTCGCGCCACAACGAGATAATTTTGCCCTTTTCCCAATTCGTCGTGCTGATTAACTCTGACCAGCGTCCAATGAAATGCGCAGAGACTTCGACCTCGCGCTCTTGCATATCCACAGTATTCCCTGCGGCGATCGCCCCGGCCGCTTCGGCCGCGATTTCGCCAACCGATGTTTTGATATTTTCAGTTGTAACTTCTAGCTCGTTTTCGTTCCGTTTAGTCAAAGCTCGCTCCAAAAAGCTATCGGTTGTTTCCATTCCGCAGCGCCCAAGCAAGGTTCCAGCTTGGGTCGTGCGAGTTCCACTCCACGAAGCATCAAGTTATCGGCTGAAGAAGATTCTTGAAGCAAAATTCAGCAACTTCGCATAAAAACTCGTCTAAAACGCCTCCGACGATAAGTAAGCTGAGGATTGGATAAACTTTGCGGCGACGGATAAGATGCCTGCAAATGTTCAGGCAAGCCCTGTGCCCCTGCAAAGCCTGTGGACCATTTGTCAGTAACTTGAGGGCACGTGTGGAAAGTATCCAGGGCATGCAGCCACATCACTTAAGCCACTACAGTCGAGCCTAGGAGCGCCAAGAACTGCCGGATCCAAGCGGGGTGGGCAGGCCACGCGGGAGCGGTTACTAGATTTCCATCGGTGTGCGCCGAATCCATTGCCGCAGAGGGTGTGACGTACGATCCGCCGCTCAGTTTCACTTCGGTGCTACACGCCGGATAACAACTGCACTGACGGCCTCGAAGCACGTCGGCTGCAGCGAGAATTTGCGAACCATGACAAATTGCAGCTATCGGCTTGTTGGCGCTCGCAAAATGCCGCACGATGGCCAGCAATTTCTCATCTAGCCGCAGGTACTCCGGCGCACGCCCCCCTGGAATCACCAACGCATCATACTGGGTCGCATCGATCGAATCGAAATCTGCATTTAGCTGAAAACGATGGCCAGGTTTTTCGCTGTAAGTCTGCTGCCCTTCGAAATCATGGATCGCCGTTGCCACCGACTCACTACTCTTCTTGCCTGGGCAAACGGCGTGGCAATGATGTCCCACCATCAGCAACATCTGAAACGGCACCATGATTTCATAATCTTCAACGAAATCGCCAACCAAGAACAGAATCTTCTTCGCAGCCACAGTCGCTCTCCCAGGAGGTTTTCGAAGTCCCTATGCCGCCAGCTTATCACATATCAGGCGACGACTACAGAGCCGATCCACTATCCCCAAACTATGAGCGCTGATCCACTCCAAGGCGGCGTCGATTACAATCTGAAGACGTTTCGAGGATTCGCAACATTATGAAATTGATTCGACCAATGTATCCACTCACATTACTTACTGTTCGGGCCTTATGCATCGCTTTCTTGACCACCGTTTGTGTTGCCAGTATGAGCTCAAACGCGGCGGCACAAGTCGAACAATCATCAATCCTCGATAAGCAACAAATGCTTCAATCGCACTCGTTTTGGGATAATCGTGACTGGGAGTGGTATGCCCAAAACATTCCGTTTTTTGAATGTCCGGACGCCGACATCACTACCACCTACTACTATCGCTGGGAATTGTTGACCAAGCACTTGACCTATGCCTCGCCGAATACTGGTTATACGTTTACTGAGTTCATTGACCGGCCGTTTTGGTCTGGAGCCTACGGGGCGATCAGTTGTCCGGCGGGCCATCAGTTGTATGAAGCGCGTTGGTTACGGCAACCGAGAATAGCGCGGGACTACTTGCGATATTATTTTCGCACTCCGGGTGCTCAGCCGCGAAACTACTCGACGTGGCTGGCCGATTCCGCTTGGGCGCTGAACCTCATTCATCCGGATCCAAAATTCATCGTCGATTTGCTGCCAGATTTGGTGAGGAACTATGAAGGCTGGGAAAGTCGTCATTTCGTACCCGAAGTTGGTTTGTTTTGGCAGACCGGCCACGATGATGGGATGGAGTTCAACATCAACAGTCGCCAGACGAAAGATATCCTCCGCGGTGCGCCTTCGTATCGACCTTCATTCAACGCTTACATGTGGGCTGATGCGGTGGCCATTTCAAAAATCGCTAAACTCGCGGGCGCGAATGATGTGGTGTCAAAGTTCGAAGACAAAGCGTCAAAATTGAAAGCCAAAATGCAGGAATTGTTGTGGGATAGAAACCGGCAGTTCTTCTTTCCAGCGTATCGAGACTACGAAGAAGCCGAAGGTTATCGTATCACGGCACTCTCGCGCACTTACGAATCTGGCAAATTCGCTGGCGACCCGCATGGTCGTGAACTGATCGGTTATGTACCGTGGCAATTTAATATGCTCGACACCGACCAAGGTTTCGAGGTCGCTTGGGCTAAGTTAATGGATCGCGACGCGTTCATGGCTGACTATGGACCGACTACGGTGGAACGCCACGACCCGTTGTTCTTACTCAAAGACAGTTGCTGTTGGTGGAGTGGTCAATCATGGCCGTACGCGACGACTCAAACACTTAAAGCGCTTGCAAACGTCCTACGCGAGCAGCGATCGGACGCGGTGAAGTTGCCGGTCAATGCTGCGGATTATGTCAAGTTGCTGCGAGTTTTTGCGAAGTCACATCGTAAGGAGGGGCGACCGTACTTGGCGGAAGCTTTGCATCCCGATACCGGCTCGTTTAAAGGTCACGACGGTTACAATCACAGCGAACATTATTTCCATTCTAGCTACTGCGATCTGGTTATCACGGGCTTAGTCGGCATTCAGGAGCAACCCGGCGACCTGCTGGTGATCGATCCGCTGGCGCCGAACACGTGGGATTACTTTGCTCTCGACGATTTGCCCTATCATGGCCGAAGGCTGTCGGTTGTGTGGGATCGAGTTGGCAATCGTTATGCGTTTAGTCCCGGATTGCATGTGCTGATCGACGGCAAGCAGGTGGCCACATCCCGCGAATTGCAGCGGATAATTGTCCCTTTTGCAGAGGGTGAGTCGCTCGCTACCGACTCCGCAAAGGAGCATTCAAAAGTACGCATTAATTATGCCGTCAACAATGACGGTGATTACTTTCCTCGGGTCAGTGCATCCTACGTTGCGCCAGGCACTTCGCTGGCCAAAATTAACGATGGCAACTACTGGTATCATC
>JAYVHC010000496.1:0-6047 GCA_043771575.1 Planctomycetia bacterium | reverse complement strand
CGCGATCTCATGGGGACTGACTACGAACCGTGGATTGCGCCCAATTCTGAATATTGGATTCGGTTCGATCCCACGCCAAGTGTGTCCGATGACGAAGTTATCGCACAACCGAACCAATTCACTGACTATGCGGACAAACTCTGGAAAGGCTATGTGCTTGAAGGCCGCGAACTAACGGGCGAAAAGAGCATCTATGCGCCAGCCACAGAGCAGAGCAAAAACATGTATGCGCAGCTGGCTGAACAATGGGCAAAACTAAAGGAAGATCTCGCTTCGGGCAAGTTCGGAACCGAAGCAGGTGCGATTGGTTTTGCTTGGCCACTGGCGATATTGGTCGCCGGCGTTGGTATGGGTATCGTTTTGCTGTGGCAAGTGATCGTAAACTTGCCGAGGTTTGCCCCCAAGTTGGCAAAGCGTATCGGTATGAGCCCTCGCCGTACTGACTTTAATCAGGAGTTCTTTTCACGCTGCGTACGTATCCTGCGCAAATTCGGATTTGAGCGCGAAGCTTCGCAGACACCTCAAGAGTTAACACGTGAAGCGGCTGATTACTTAGCGCAAGAAAAAGGCGTCGAGTCATCCAAGGAATGGTTACAATTTTTGACGCAAAGTTACTATCGCATACGCTTTGGCGGCGGACGACCGCTCAGCGATCAAGATCAAGTTGCAGTGCAAGCCGCTCTCAAAAATCTGGAAAAGTCAGCCGCCAAACTGCCCACCCAGAAACGCTAATTACTAACTAGTTGGACAGCGCCAATTTGAGAGACTGATGCAGTCGCAAACTCCGTGGAGTACTAAAGTGATCGTCCAGTTCATTTTCCTAGCGAGTGCCACCCGAAACCACCAACCTTTCAAAGGACTGAAGTGTGACAACATCCGATCCCGTAGAGCCACAACAGGTCTTGCGCACGCAATTTGGATTGGACAACTTTCGACCTGGACAAGCCGCCGTTATCGACCGACTGTTGGCGGGTAAATCAGCGGCCGCAATCTTCCCAACCGGCGGCGGAAAATCGCTGTGTTATCAATTACCGGCTGTGTTACTGGACGGTTTGACACTGGTCGTTTCACCCCTGCTAGCGCTCATGAAAGATCAAGTTGAACAACTGGCTGCCCGTGGAATTACCGCCTCGCGCCTCGATTCAACCCAGTCAGCCGCAGACGCACGCGCTGTGATGCAGGCAGTGCGCGCCGGCACTTCGAAAATATTGTTCGTCGCGCCCGAACGGTTCTTCAACGAACGCTTTCGCGAGTTCGTTAACGGTTTGCATATTTCCCTGTTCGCAATCGACGAGGCGCACTGCATTAGCCAGTGGGGCCATAGCTTCCGGCCCGACTATCTAAAACTCGCTCGCATCGCTCGTGAAATTAAAGCAGAACGGGTATTGGCACTGACCGCCACTGCGACTCCCGCGGTGTTGGATGATATCTGCCGCGAGTTCTCGATCGAACGCTCGTGCGCTGTGCAAACACCTTTCTACCGATCGAACCTCACGCTGCGTTACACACCTTGCACAACTGCCAGCCGAACGACCACTCTACTCAAACGGCTGAAGCATCCGGAACTCCAGGGTCCAACAATTGTCTATGTCACTCTGCAGCGCACCGCAGTTGAAGTTGCCGAGCTGCTTGAGCGTGAAGGCCTGCCCGCGCGGGCCTACCATGCTGGACTCGACAATGCCGTGCGCAACGAAGTGCAAAATTGGTTCATGGCTTGCGACGTAGGAATCGTTGTAGCAACTATCGCATTCGGAATGGGCGTCGACAAAGCGAATGTGCGCAATATCTATCACTACAACCCAGCCAAGTCGATCGAAAACCTCGCACAGGAAATCGGACGGGCGGGTCGCGACGGAGATACCGCAATTTGCGAAACTCTGCTAGTTCCCGAAGATCGTGTGGTGCTTGAGAATTTCCCCTACGGGGACACACCCAGCGTCGCAGCCATTCGGCAGTTCGTTGAATTGCTGCACGGCCAACCTCAGAATTTTTTTGTCAGCTACTATTCGCTCGCTTACGAAACCGACATGCGCGACTCGGTCGTCCGAACGCTGTTGACTTACCTTGAATTACAGGGTGTGCTTGAGTCGACGGCGCCGCGTTACGAATGCTATAAATTCAAGCCGCTAACCTCATCGGCGCAGATGCTGCTGAAATTGGAGGGTGAACGCCGCGTCTTCGCCTCATCGGTGTTGGCGCTCACGGTTAAAAAGAAGGTCGGCTTCGAAATCAGTCTGCCTCAAGCTGCTGATCGTCTGCAATGCGAGCGCTCTCGCATCGTCAAAATGTTAGACTATTTTGCTGAACAGGGTTGGATAGATTTGGAAGTCAGCGGTCTCGTCCACGGTTATCGCAAAACGCAACAATTAGGTGAACCGGAGCTATTGACGCAAGAGCTGTATCAATACACGCTGGAACGAGAGATCGGCGAATTAGCGCGACTTGAAGAAGTATTCGAGCTGATGTGCTCCGACCGCTGTCAGTCTGCAGCCATCGCCGAACACTTTGGACAATCCATGCAGGATGGTTGTGGTCATTGCAGTGTTTGCGCTGGTGCCATCATCGGGGCGCTGCCGGAACCCGCATTCCCTCGCGTTGGCGATTCCGCGATGACCGCGCTACGCGCCTTGTCGCGTCAACATCCGGAAGCACTCGGCGACGCGCGACAACAAGCTCGGTTTCTGTGCGGCCTTTCTTCACCCAAACTGATTCGCAAACGCCTCACCCAAGATCCCTACTACGGTTGCTGCAATTGTGTTCCGTTTGATCGAGTCCTTGAAGCCCTACTTTAACGATTCAGTTAGAAGTTCCATGCAGAGGCCGCCGATCATCTTGCTTCCTGGCAGCCGTTTACCTACCTAGACTTCATCCCCAGCGCCACACCGCTGAATCAACTGGCCGCCTGCCAAAATGAAATCATCGCGTGGTTTGTGGTGCGATAGTCATTTGGCTGGGCTCAATCGGTTGCCCCACAACTTGCGCGTCAGCCACCTTCGCTTTTGGTCCGCGTACTTTCACGAATCCTGACATGGCGACGATGATCGCCGCTAACAGGACAACGATTTTCAACCACTTTTCGCGATGGGCGCGCATCCCCTCAAACTTGGCAGATCGGCCAACCAAGACACTGGCAATAAAGAAAATCACGAATGCCAAAATAATCTTCGTGCCGATCAATCCGTGATACAGCCCATCCTTTTTGTGTAGCGGCATTTGTTGTAAATAGTTGTAAAATCCCGTAACCAAAAACAACAAGATACCCACGTGAACGTAGCGCTTCCAAGTCTTATTAACCAAACTGCGAAGCCGCTCGTGCTGGTCGTCGCTGAGTTGTTTGGCGGCTGGCAACAGAACAAACACCATGAACACCGATCCGCCTACCAAAGCAATTGCCGTGGATACGTGAACGATTCGCGAAATGGCATCGATCAAAAGCTGGCTATCCACTCGAAATCTCCTACTTGACTGGTAATTGACCAGCAAGAAAACATTGACTATCGGAACTAGGCTAGTTCGGACTAGCGCAGGCGTATTAGATGATACGGTGAAGAACCCGTCCAGTCGACATGCGCCGCACGTTTTTCATGTAGGGTAGAACTCGAACCATCCTGGGGGCCGGCGTACCTCTGGCGGTGACGCACGAAAGCATGTTTGCAATTAGTACTGGGGCTTTGTGAGCCGATGGCGCTAGCCACGGGTCTCGAAGTTGTGGTCGTCTGGTGTTCATGGATCGTCCAATGCCCATTCGCTGGCTGCGAATCGTTTGGCATTTGGCAGTCACCGAGCAGTCGCTCGTGATTCAACCCCAGTTGATGGAGCAGCGTAGCGTGAATGTCTCGGACATGGACGGACTCGCCGATGGGACCAAAGTCGAATTCATCCGTCTCGCCGAGGATCAGGCCAGGAGAACTTCGCATCTTGTTGCTCCGCAAGCAACTGCCAGACCAATGGTTCTCGTGGATCAGGCGACATGCCGTTGGATTGATTTAAATTGCTCACAATCTGGCGAATATTCTGAATAAATGGTCAAAACGGCTCGTTTTTGGGGCTCAGCGCCTGTCCAGCGAAAACTACACGCCCCGCGCTCGACACTTGCTCAAAAGGGTGCCAATGGAATCGAAGGGGATCTGTTGCAGCCTGCAATACGTGTGGTACATTACCGACGTCTAAACGGGCGGTTTGTGAAGTTCGCTTGGCTGCCGCCCGTATAGGCGCTGGATGATTCGTTGATTAATAAGCGGCACTGGGCGCGCTGTTGAATTCCCCGAGCGATTTTCAAATTGCGGAGAGTTCAGCCACCGGCGTGCGAATTGCTGTCACCATTATCGAACTCGCCAGGCTGTTTGAATACTGCTCCCAATCACCATTCACGTCTTTTCGCATCCCACTGTTCCTATGTTGCTCGGGCTAACTATTCTGCTCGTGCTGCTAGCATGGACGCTAGGCAACACCATCGCGCGTTCGACGAACCGGTCGCCGCTAGAGGCTTACACTGGTCGATTGCTGCACAGAAATTCTGTGTCGCGATTCGCTTGCTGTTTGCGTTCGAGCCTGACGAATTCGCTGACGTACGTGATTGAAATGTTGCGTCGCCTTGAATTGCAACCTGCTTTGGCGGCGGCGTCACCTCCGGGTGACTTCGCCGTTAGTCCAGTTGCAACGACCTGCCGTTCCTCAGACTGTTGCGCTTTGCTCATTGGTCGGACTTCGGTCGGCTTTAGACGCCTTCTGAAGTTATCGGCGCGAGATTCGTATAACTCATATCGCTGTTCACTGCCGCGCTCGCGCGGCGCTGACGGCTAAAGTTCTAGGGTGTTCCCGCAGCGGCGCTTGGTCAAGTTGACCGAGCGCGGGACGCGCGGCCAAGCAGTGTTCAACCTCCTGTTGCGTGTTTCTATGCAAACAAAGAGGGGTTTCGATTGGACACATATCAATTACTAGACAATGGTCTTTTGGCGGCCGGTGAGTATGGCCCAACCGCCGTGATGATCGCCGCGATTGTCGGCATCGGACTTGGCGGAGCAGCTATCAAGTTCATCGATATACTGCGCAAGCGCGATATCAAAACTCAGTCTCAAACGATGCTTGACCAAGCTAAAGCCGATGCGAGCAACGTCATACGCTCAGCGGAATTAGAAGCCAAAGAGAAAGCCTTGCAGCAAAAGCAGATGATGGAATCGGAAGTTGCCAAGCTGCGCGATGCTGTTCGCAAGAAAGAGTCGGCACTTGATCGCCGTGAAGAAACCTTGCTACAGTCGGCCGAGGATGTGAAGAAACAGGAGAAGATGGTCGAGGCGAACCAACGTCGGGTCTCCGACAAATTGGTCGAGGCGACTAAACGGTCCGAGGAGGCTCAACGCGCGGTCCAGGAACAAACGCAACAACTGCAACGCATCAGCGGCATGAGTCGCGAGGCGGCCGAGGCGCAATTGATGACGTTACTCGAAAAGGAGTTGTCGCAAGACGTCGGCAATCGTATTCTGAAGCACGAACGTCGTGTAAATGAAATTGCCGAACAGAAATCGCAAGAGATCATTCTGACCGCGATGCAGCGTTACGCCTCCGCCCACACGGCTGACAGTACGACCAGCACCGTTGATATTCCTAACGACGAAATGAAGGGCCGCATCATCGGTCGCGAAGGTCGCAACATTCGCGCGTTCGAAAAGGCGACTGGAGTTGACGTGATCATCGACGACACACCCGGCGTAGTGATTGTCAGTGGTTTTGACCCCGTGCGCCGCGAAGTCGCGCGTCAATCGCTGGATAAATTGATCGCTGACGGTCGCATTCATCCTTCGCGGATCGAAGAATTAGTTGCGCAAACGGAAAAGGAACTTGAGGTATTCATTCGCCGCAAAGGTCAAGAAGCGCTCGAAGAAGTCAACATTGGCTCCGCTCATGAACGCGTGGTCTACCTGCTCGGTCGTTTGCATTTCAGAACCAGCTTCAGTCAAAATGTGTTGCGGCATAGCGTCGAAGTAGCGTTTCTGTCAGGCATGATGGCTGAGATGATAGGGCTGAAGCCAGAGCTTGCGCGGCGGGCC
>JAYVHC010000495.1:0-2686 GCA_043771575.1 Planctomycetia bacterium | reverse complement strand
CCAGCCAGCGATAGCCCAACGCCATCCAACCCTCAGCTGCTGGGCTATCAAAGAACGCGCCGGCCCACAGCAAGCAGCGAATATTCTTTATCAAATGGTTCCCGCAGATGTCTGTCTCTAAGTTGCCGCACAAAAAGCAGATTTGCTCGTAGAGGGAACCAAGGAACTTGCGACGCTGTCGGTCGCTCAGTAGTTGCTGATACTCAGCGTACCACTGCATCCAACAAACGCAGCGAATCGAGACCGCGTAGCAGTTCCAGCTATCGAGCCAGTATTCAGATTGCCAAGGTGGATTGCGATCAATCCATTCCAGAATGATCTCGCGCCCCAATTCCCCAGGAATCGCTTCGAGGAAATCGTGATAATGCAGCGCTAACCGTTGCAAATGCGTATGGCCAGGAGTCTCGCAGAGTTGCCAATCGATTGGCGTCTGCAGCGAGAAGCGCTGTCCAAGCTGACAAAGATACCAGGCGTCTCCCTGGCTCTGCACCAGCCCCGACCGCGGCGGCATTAGCCTGCCTGGAAAATTTGCCTGAACAGGCAATTGAACCGGGGGGCTGGTTCTAAGAAATGCCCCGCATCGAGTGGCGCTGATGGGCCGCTTCAGGTTGAGCCAAGCGCGTCGCGCCAGTTGACTCGGCGGTACATGCCGAGTGCACCTGTATAGTTGTCCAAGGCGAGATAAGAATGACAAGTTTAGAATAGGTTAGTGGTTAAAATGGCCACAGGACTAAGCGCGGGGGATTTTAGAAGCGACGGTGTCGATCACTTCGAGATACTTTGCGGCAAAAGCATCTCGACTAAATTTCTTTAGGACGAATGCGCGTCCGTTGTGACTAAGCGTTTCATAAAGATTCGAGTCGTCTTTCAGAATCGTTACACAATTGAAAAGCGATTGTGCATTACCGGGCTCCATTTCTATGCCAGCTTGGGAATTGCGTACGATTTCAGCAGATTCGCCCTGAACTCCCATGATAATGGGTCGCTCCATTGCCATCGCCTCAAAAATCTTGGATGGAATGACAGTCTGAAAAAGTTCGCAGGGCCGTAGATGCACGAGCAATGCATTGGAACTTGCTAGAACTTTAGGCATCTCTTGTTTGCTCAGCAGTCCCGTGAAACGGACCAAATTGCTCAATCCGCGAGCGGTACACTCATCTTCCAGCGGTTGACGTCGTGCTCCGTCTCCCACGAGCAAGAATCCAATATCGGTTCTGCCGGCGTTTTGAAGAAGTTCCGCGCAGTCCAGGACCGTTTCCAACCCATGCGCCATTCCGATGGTGCCCACGTACGAGCAGACAAAGCGGCCAGATTGTCCGTAGCCTTCTAAAAATTCTTGATTGAGCGATTGCGGCGTGTACGCGTCGCCATCGATACCGTTGTAGATCACACTCATGCGATCACCGACGGGCGCTTTGTCGGCCACATTCTCGCGATAACCTTGTCCAACCGTAACGATGTGATCGGCACTCAAGTACATCCTTTTTTCAAGCCACTCGAGGAAACGAGTGATCAGCCCTTTCCGCATCGCTCCTACAGCCGTAATGGATTCCGGCCAAATATCACGAATTTCTAGAATAAATGGGACGCGACGAAAGTACTGTGTCAGCACACCTGCCCAGCCGCAGAAAAATTGTGGACTGGTCGCGATAATCACATCGGGGCGCTTAATCGTCAGTCCAACCCAGAATGCAGTGATCATATACGATAGGTAATTGAGGATGCGTTTCACAAAGCCAGCGTTTGGCGCTAAGTAAGTCCAGACGCGAATCACTTCGATCCCATCGACCATTTCGCGCTGTCTGCGGAAACGATTGCAGTAACCTGCGTAGGGAACGCCATTAGGAACGTTAGGGACGCTGGTAATCACCTTTACCTCGTGCCCGGCTTTCACCCAACGAACGCAATGCTCATAGGTTCGGCTCGCCGGCGCATTCCCCTCCGGTGGAAAGTAGTGTGTAAAGAAAAGGATCTTCGTCATGAATGTACTAATGCATCGTTGCCAGGCTCCCCCTCAGGTCTCGTCCCTAGGTTGGGGCTGCTGTGCGCTCTCCTCAAGGGTTCTTACTGCGTTTTTTTCCTGCGACGTCAAGCGTTATGCGCGATACTTCGATCAGCTCTTGCCGAGTAATGGGCCACCGGCCGCCGTCGCGGACCACTCGCAGAAAGGCTTCTAACTCCTGAGAGTGCCCTTTATCCTGCTTGCTCGTTCTCAGTCGTCGTTTGCCACCTATTTCGCGCGTCACGCGGAAATTGTCACAGACAATTACTTTGCCACCCGCAAAGACTTCGATACGTTCCTTTGGAAAGTCCTTACTGCCGTTGGACAGATAATGCACCGTGGCGGTGGACCCATCTTCAAAGCTCAACGAGATCGTGGCGCAGTCGCCAAGTCGACCGTCACCACCCACGACAGGCGTCGCGTGCGACGCCGTGATCGGATGACCAATCAAGAAACGAGCGAGATCGATAAAGTGACAGGCTTCACCGATGATCCGGCCACCACCAATCTCCGTATCCTGAGTCCAATGATTGCTAGGAATTGCCCCCGCGTTTACGGTGATGACAACCGTTTTGTTGGCGGGGGCACTGCGCAGCCAATCCTTCATGGCGAGAGTATGGGGAGAGAACCGTCGATTAAACCCGATCAGCAATATCTGATCTGGGTGTCCTCTCAAGCACTCTT
>JAYVHC010000494.1:0-13700 GCA_043771575.1 Planctomycetia bacterium | reverse complement strand
GGCAGAACTTTAACCGCGCACACTCGTCCCATCACTTGATGTTCGGCTTTGAAGACCTGCCCCATACCGCCTTCGCCGATAAAGTCGGTGATCCAATAGGGCCCAACATTGAACTTCGTGCGACCGATCAGCATCTGTTCAGCCTGATAGGTTGTCAACGTCTTTTGTTCGACCAGAATTTCGGCAAGTAAACTGTCAAAAACGACAGAATCTGGTGACAAACCTTGTTGGCTCAGTCGATGCTTGGCAACTCGCAGCGCGTACTCGAGCTTCTCGGTCGTAACTAGGCCGCTGATAAGGGCCGAGGACCGAAGGAGCGAGTCACCTGGATTTGCTGGCATTGGGTTTGCTGTCATGGCCGGAATCTGCTTCAGCCGTTGTACATTTTTCGAGTTGTAAATGTGCGGGCGGACTCAATCTCCGCTGAATGTCTATTGTATTCAGTAAACTCAAAAGCAGCTATTGCAAGCTATCGTGGCGAATAATTGCCCATGGGGAGGCATTGGCATAACTGACATTGGACAATTTGGTGGGTGATGGTATTAAGCACGCATCCGCGTTACCAAGCAGGATGCCAAATTTCCATCATGATACAAATTCGTTGGGGGGGATCTGTGAATACAACAAATACAGTGCAACCCCACAGGACCCTACGACGAACCGGAGACGGATGTAAATGAAACATTCAGTTCTCCCAAGCAATTGCGGGCACGATGCGAACAGCACAATCGGTGAATTGCGACCTGTGCGTATATTCGTAGATGCTACTTACACGTTGTGCTCGGGAAAGAGTTCTGGCATCGAACGGGTTGTGCGGAGTATTATTAGGGAGTCGACGCAGTGCAAACTAGGCTTCAGTCCTCAGGTTGTGATCTCGCATAACGGTCGGTTTTATCCAATAAGCGATCGTCAAGTTGGTCAGCTTGCCAAACCGGCTCGGATGCAAAGCAACGTAAGATCGAAGCTTCCGCAACTTTACGAATTGGTTGCCAAAGCCATTTGCAAAGTTGTGCCCTCGCGCGTTTTGCGCAAGTGGTTACTGCCGGAAGCGGGGCACTTGGGAATGTTCAAGCTGCCGCACACAATTTACGAAAAATTTTCTCGCATGATGGCTGTGAGAAACTCGAAGCCGCTTGAGCCGGCTGCAGGAGATCTGTTCTTGTTGCCGGATGCCTATTGGCCCCGGCGGGGAGTTTGGGCGGCCGTTGACCAAGCCCGCGCACAAGGAGCCATGATTGCAACCGTTTTGTATGATTTGATTCCGGTCACCCATCCTGAGTTCGTCGGGCTGAAACGCAAAGAAGTTTTTCTGCAGTATTTACACCATGTTGCCACTAAGAGCGACTTGATCGTGGCGATTTCCGACACGGTTCGCAATCAAGTCAAAGAGTTTCTACCGACGATTTGCGGTGACCAGCCCTACTGCACGGATGTGCGTTCATTTGAATTGGGTGCCGAGCTATCGTCATCGAAAGGGCATGTGCGCAAATCAGTTCAAGAGCTATTCAAGCCTCAATTGGAGCATACGCCGTATTTGATGGTTGCAACTTTTGATCCGCGGAAGAACCATCGCTATCTGATTTCTGCTTTCGATTTACTTTGGAAACAACAACCTAATTTGAAGCTCTGTTTGGTCGGTCGCATCGGCTGGTTGTGTGAAGATATTTTGATTCAGTTAGAAAAACATCCTCGCCGAAATCGAGGCCTGTTCGTGTTCCACGATTTGTCGGATGCGGAGTTACAATATTGTTACAGTTCAAGCCGAGGAGTGATTTTTCCATCGATTGTCGAAGGCTTCGGTTTGCCGATTGTCGAAGCGTTGTGGCATGGGCAAAAGACATTCGCCAGTGACACGCCCATTCATCGCGAAGTTGGCCGCAATGATTGCAGTTACTTTGATCTCGCAGAGCCTCAATCGCTAGTCGATTCGATAATCGATTGGGAATCGCAGCGGTCGCATTCGAAACCACAACTGCCGATGCGTCAACCGATCGCTTGGTCGGAAAGCAATCTGCAACTATTCCACCATTGCTTGGATGCTTACATCCATCGTAATCGCATAGACACAATCCAGCGACGCGTCGCTTGAACCGGTTATTCTGGTTTGAGTTCTGGACCGGTAGATTCTGATGCACTCGGTTCAGTTACACTCGGTTCGGGTTGGCTGGGAGCGAGCGTATTGCCTTCCGATGGATTCGCCTTGTCCGCCGCAGCGGCGGTCTGGGCGGCAAGCTGTTCCTCATATGCCCTGATACGCTTGACCATCTCACGGTGTTGTTCGGCCATCGGCGGATTTCCGTTGGCTTCATACAACGCGGCAATTCCCTCATGAAAGTCCTTGCGCTTGGGTTGTCGTTCGATGGCAGATTCGAGAGCTGCGATAGCCTCGGTGCGGCGATTGAGTCCCGCTAGAATTTTTGCGAGTGTATCATAATAGTCCGCTGCGCTCGGATCAAGTTGCACGGCGCGTTGCGCCAAAGTCAGTGCTTCCTGTCGACGATCGGGCGCTATCTGATCGATGACGTAAGCGAGATTATTGAGATACTGAGGCGCGTTGGGAAGTCGTGTGACGACTTGTTCCAGGTGAGGCATAGCCTGCGAATAACTTCCTCGGATCAAATAGAGCTCGGCGATCCACGCGTGCGTCGCCGCTGTTGCTTTGCCTTCGGCAAGAAACTGCTGCAGCTTGTGAATCAATTCGTCACCGGGTGATTTTCCATTGAGCCTGGCGAGTTTGGCGATCTCTTCTGCGACCATGGGATTCGCTGGGTCGGTGCGCATGGCCTTGTCGAGCATTTGCAGATCGCCGGTCCAAGTAACTCCGTCCTGCTTCAAGCTGGTCAAGTAAAGCAAGCGATAGACTTCGGAAAGTCCGCGCGTCAATTCGGGAGCAGGCTCAAGCTGCATTCCAGCGCGAATGACTTGCTCGGCTTCAGCTAACTTTGCGTTTTCAGCGAGTATTTGCACCAAGCCAAAACGAGCCTTTAAGTCGCTGGGGTCGCGCTCCACTCGCCCGCGAAAGTAAGCTTCCGCTTGAGCCGCGGATTGCTCCGCCAGCACTTTGTTTTGAAGCTGTTTTGAACGCTGAAAAAGCAACAAGTTGTTCGCCGGATTCACGGCGGCGGCTCGCTTGAGCAGCTTCAAACAGCCGGCCTGATCGCCCAGTCGTAATAGTAACTCACTGCCAATCAACAATATCGATTCGGGAACGCGATCCCATTTCACGGCCTCGGTCACATGATGCATAACGAGTTTTACGTTTTCATCGGTGATCGGTTGCCGAAGTAAATTCTGGGCAATCCAGGCGTGCGCGGGCGAGTAACCGGGACGATTGTCCGGCGCGATTTTTGAAAAAATCCTCTGAGCTTGGCCAGTCGCGCCGCGCTGTGCCATCGTCACGCCAATAACAAACTGGCTATGTTCGTTGGGTTCCAGCAATTGAACGCGCCGAAACAAGACTTCAGCGAATCTTGAGAGTTCTTTCTTTTCTGCTTTGGAAGCTGCGTCGGATTTCACGGCCGAAACCGCCGTCGCTTCGCTAGTAGCAGTAATCGCCGTATCTCTGGAGCTGTCGGTTAGTGCGTTAGCGGATTTGTCCGGAGCCCAAGAATCTTCCCATTCGGCGATTTCTTTTTCACCTAACTCCAAATAGCGTGCAGCAAGTTGGTGTTTATCCAAGCGGCTGCCACAAAATACCAGTCCTGCGGTGGTGGTAAGAAACATCAGCGGGATACTCGACAAACCGATCTTCGTCCATTCGCGCGTCATGAACCAGTCGACTAAAAATCCCACGAAGGAGACCAGCCAACGAGCGGGGTCAAAGTTGAAATGCATGACGATCTCGGCCGCGCAAAATGCAAGATTCTGATTTCCGTTATTTCGGATGCTTCTCAATTCTACCTTATAAATAGCGTTTTTGGCACTTCTCGCTGAACGCCACCATCTGGTTCCGAGGCTCCAGCCTGGGAACCCCATGAATTGCAGGCTCCAACCTGCCGAGTGCGGTTCGGCTTTTCTGGTTATTCACGTCGCAGGGAAAATGACATGTAATGCAAGCCAGTGTCGTCGTCGACCAGGAAGCCGCCGCCGGGCGCTAAGTACTTGGCGATCACCGAAAACGGCGGCAACTCGCGTTTATCCAACCCCGCCAATAGGGCTTTGAAGAAGCCGTTATTGTCTGAGACCGCGCGTAAGCGTTCTCGATTTTTGGGATCACGTGCAAGTTCGTAGAACAGTTGTAGGGATTCTTCCGGCCGGGAATAGCTCAAGGCGGAGCATTCTTTGTTTTGTAATTGAGCCGCGATACGGTCTGAGATTAATTGAAAATCCAACGCTTCACTCAGCTTTGCCGTCGAGCCGCTGAGACAATCAGAGACTTGCCGCATCATGTACTTCGAATCTGCCATGATCAAATAGTCACCCACAAAGGCGACGCAAACCTCTGGCTGGCGGACCACAGAATCCGTCCCTTGATTTCCGGCACGGCGATCGACCGTAATGACGCGCGCCGTAAACTTTCCAAAGTTCTCTGTTGAAACCTCAGTCCTCGATTCAATCTGTTCAAACAACCTGGGGAGCACGTTGTTCTTGATGAACTCGGAATTCTTCATTTTGATCGCGTAGAGGTTCGAGCCGCTGTTGATCGTTACTGGGCGTACAAAACCCTGTAGTAAACTGATGCGACCGTCCAGATTTTCAAGCACATCTTTGCGCAAATCAATTTGCAGTCGATCATTGGCTCGGGCAAGCACTTCCTTATCAAACGCTTCGGGTCCGCGGAACTGATTGTAGAGTTGCTCGACCGCTTTCAGTGTGGAAGCGATATCCCAGTTGATCGTGCTGTAACTGGCGGCTGATTCGGGCACCCAATCCTCGGGCGTGGTGGACCCTGATTTTGGACGCAGTAATCCCAAAATGGACCGTCGTGGGCTGCCCAACGAAAGATGGAAATGCGCGATCGAATCAAAATCCGGTGGCGCCACAATCCAGCTGCCACCGACACCCTGAATGCCGTCTAAACCGAAGGCGGGCAACAAGGCTAAGGTGGTCGAGGCGGTCGCAGTATTAGGTGCGAACTGACGAACGATGGCCAGGGGGTCGACAAAGAAAGACAACTGCGGCCGCTCGCCTTGAGTTCCCACGCAACGTGACAGAATCGACGTAAAGCGACGATTATCGGCCAAGCTGCTCCAATCGCCAGCTTTGCCCAACCAAACCGCAGCCAACTGTTCTAAGTAATTTGGGTCCGTGGATGCGATCATGACACCGTTGTCGATAAAGTAACCAAACCGCTCACGATCTTGGTTCGGCCTTTCATAGCGATGCATTGTCAATCGGTCGAACGCCTTCTGACTGTGTTGCATGTCGGCGGGCATCGATTTTTCCAGCCGTTCGAGCATCACTTGAACACCAGAGATCTCTTCTCCAGCATCCAGCAACAAGGCAAGGGCCGGTGCATCGAGTTGCACGGTGACGGCGGTTTTTTCACCAGCCTGCTTGCGAGTTGCTTTCGCGGAAGATTGGTCACTCGGCAAAAGTGCAACAGCGAATTCGCCGTTGGGGATCGAGAGCAATTCGTCGAGGTTGAGCCCGATGCTCTCCTGCATTTGCTGCGTGCTATTGACCAACGAGCCGTAAAATTCAGCAAAAATCGGTTTCAGTTGTTCGTCGTCGCCAAGTTTGCCGAGCGAGCTTTTTTTGAGGTCTTCGCGCAGCTTGGTAACGTTGTCGATGCGCACATAAGCTAATGTCTTTTCAGGAAACAACTGCGGAGCGGTCAGTCGCGGTGTCTGTTGCGCCCAAAGGTTGCCCGCGAAATTGAAAAGACAGTATGCAAGAAGTAGTCGTTTTGTTACGCGAAGCATCAATCGCATCCAGTTTTAATTCGTGTTTCGTGGGCCGAAAGCGTGCTTAGCCGCGTGCCCGTGGGCCGCACAGTCTGTGAATCGCGGGGCGATACCCACGCGGTTAAATAAACGACGTTTTTGCTTAACTTTTTTGAACCGAGTTGGTGGCGTTTCGCGAGGAGTGTCTGAAAAAATCGGATTAGTTGACAAAGCTATGACAAAAAATGTTAAACTTGTATTGAAAAGCCATTCGAGTCGATGAGCGACAGGCGGAAACCCATTTTACCGAATTGCTTTGCAATGGGATTCGCCGATTGCACATGTTTCTTTGGAAAACTAGAGGAAATCTTCGTCGCAGCCAAAACGCAGGTTGGTCAGCGGAGTTTAAAGATCAGTCTAGTTCAACTTGGAAAAATTAACGAATTCGCTATGACGTCGGTCTGCGCACCCCAAGGATAAGTACCATGGCCCAAAATCGATCAATACCAATAGGATTTCCGCGAAGCCAACTGCAAATTCAGCTGATCGGAATTGGCCTTGGTTTGAGCCTGGCTAGTAGCGCGTTGGGTCAATTAGGCGGCTTTGGGACTACTAATGGCCAAAATGGTGGTCTTAGTCAGATGGGTGGGATTGGTCAGCTCGGTGGCCTTGGGCAAACTGGAGGTCAGACCGGTGGTTTTGGTCAGACAGGCGGGCTTGGTCAAACCGGTGGTCAGGCGGGTGGATTGGGTCAAACCGGCGGAATCAATCAATTGGGCAGTCCGAATATGGCGAATGCCTTTGGAAGCGGCGGCATTCTCGGTTCCAATACTAGTAGTGCGTTTGGTGGCCTTGCGAACACAGCTCTGCTTAGCCGAAGCCTGAACGGCAGCGCAGGTGGCATGGGTGCGATGGGCGGAATGGGTGGCATGGGCATGGGTGGCATGGGTGGCGGTCGCGGAGGAATGCAAGGAGGACGTGGCGGATTCAATTCTATGAACCAAAACCCCAATAGCAGCAAGCCACAGGTTCGAGCCACCGTGAAATTAGGGTTTGACTACAAAGCACCTTCCAGCACAGCTAGTTCTCAACTTGTAAACTCTCGACTGAGTCGCATTCCGTCGACCTTGCTCAAAGGAATCAGCGTCGAAATGAGCGGTCGCACCGCAGTCATTCGCGGAAACGTCGCTACGCTCGCTGAAGCTAAAACTGTTGAGCGTTTTTTGTCACTTGAGCCCGGCATCGATGGAGTCGAGAACCAACTAACCATCGCTTCGGGTGAAAAGTTCACCCCGAAGGCTGCATCAAAAAAATCGTCGGCAACCACATCCGACGCGCAAACTAGTGACGAATCATCTGTGGATTCGAGGGTTCGGGCTGCATTGCCTGAAATTGTCCCGGCGCCTGGGGACCAGCGGTAAGGGCGGACTGCGTGAAACCCGCCTGTTGCACTTGGTTGGGTAGAGGCTGGCGAATCAATGGAATTGGCGGTTGGCCAAACGGTTGCCACTGAGTCGCAAAAGCAGATTGAACGGCCGCAGGTTGGACTGGAGTAAACTCAGTAAAGCCTGGGGTCATCTGATTGGGAAGCGTTGTTGGGAATGGTTGATGACTAGGCACTCCCAGAGCACTTGGCTTAGGTTGACTCGGCTGGGTGTTTGGAAAAGTACTTGGATAAGGTACACCCGGATAGGTCCCATTTGTGCCGTGCGGTTGGTTGTTTGGCAAGCTGTTCTGCAGCGGCACCGAGACGTTCTGCGCCCCGTTCGATCCGAGCTGAGTTTGATTTGGATACAACGTTAGAGCTCTCGAGGGCGGCTGGCTTCCCAATTGGGTCACTGGATTGCTGCCATATTGAACTTCGGTTGTGTAAGAATTGTTAGCTTGGAAAGCTGAATTGGTGGTGGAATCCGTGTTGGCACTTCGGTTAGATTTCTTGGCAAGTCTACTTATCTGCGGAGGGCGCGAGATTGTCGTAGTTTTCATTCCACCAAGAACTGGTAGCGGTCCAGAAGCGGTCGGCATCTCGGACTGTTGATAGGAAACCTGTTGGAACGGAGTCGAACGAGTAGGCTCCTCAATGGTTCGACCTGGCAATATCAGCTTGGCGGGTTCACCTTGGACGAGACTTCCGTCAGTTCCTTTGAACGCTGGAATCAGGGTTATTTCCTTTTGCATTCCGTCGGCGGTATCCCATGGGATCCAGACACTGTAGGAAGCACCTAACTCCGATGAACTAAAGTGTTCGGTAAATTGTTCAGCCGTAAACATGAACGTCTTGTCGGCTTTCGTTTTTTCGGAATCGATCTGTCGGCTGTGAAGTTCTTCGTAACCATGCACGATCAGTTCGCCATCGACGGGAATTGCTTGAGATTTGGCGTTGTAAAAGTAAATGCGTCCGCCAAAGCCGCGGGTCGGTGGCTTGCCGGTCATGGTCAGGATGTCATGGGTCCAAATCGCAGCCATTTTTTGTGGCCGCTGATACGGTTTTTTCCAGAATTGCATTCTGGACCACATCGAGTTGTTGTTCTTGGGTTTACTAGTTGTCCAGGAGGCGCACCCCGTTGTGACGGACATCAATATCAGACCAGTGGCAATGGTAATGATTACGTTGCGCATCGCTCGAGAACTCCATTTCTCACATGGGATCGTTTCAAAGTTCCTGAACTGGTTACAACAGGATTGACTGCGTATTCGCAATCAATCCTGGGTGAAACTTTATCGGGAGGTACTTTGTTGCACTGGGGCATTGGGTTGGCGGTTTACGATGGGCGCTTGCCCAGTAGCTAGCGAGGGCATGCTTGACTGGTTGGGAGTATTATATTGAGGCATACTCCCTGAGTAGCTCACCGCCTGCATGGTAGGGCCATTGGTTCGGAAATTCCCACTACTCGGCGATAGGCTAGGTGTGCTTCCCGTCGCTGGTGGGCTCGGCGTATAGTCATTGTCTAGCACGCTCGACATGGGGACGGTTTCGATAGGAATTTCCAGCGTGTTGTCGATGATCGCTGTGGGCTGCATATCAGGATAAATAACTGGGCCCTTAGCTGGTCCCCATAGCCCATTCCCGCCATTGAGTCCCACATCGCCGTGCATATTGAGGATATCCGCTAAGCACCAACTCATACGCGACGATTCTACTTGCTTGTAAATTTCAACTTTCTCATCCGTGTCAACAATACGCGGAGTCATGATGACTAACAATTCCGTTCTTGTTTCCGATTCGGATTCGAAGCGGAAAGCGGCACCCAGGATGGGAATATCTCCTAGGAATGGAATTTTGCGAGATATGCTGTTACGGTTTTTCTGAATCAATCCGGCAAATACTACTGTCTGACCAGAATAGGCACTGATCGTCGTTGTAGCCGTTGTGGTATTAATAATCGGTGAGCGAATAACCGTACCGTTGGTGCTAAATCCAACCGGAACTCCACTGTCGATATTGCCCAGACTGGAGTTAGTGACTGTCAGTGGCATGATGATCAAGCCGTCTGGATTTACACGAGGAATTACTGTCATTTGAAGACCAACAGGAACGTCCGGTGAACTAACACTTTGACCGGTTTGTGTTTGCGTGGTACCTGAAACGCGCGGTACCGATTGTCCCACCAGAATGCTTGCCTGACGGTTGTCCATGGTCATGATCTGCGGACGACTCAGGATTTGAATTCGATTCGCGTCTTGCAAGGCCCGCAGTAGTACACTGACGGATTCACTGGCTGCGGATAGCACCAACCCGCCATAGCCTAAAGTGCCGTTCGAACGCCCCATGGCGAAGGAACTCAGTCCTTGACCAGCGACTTGCTGACGTTGATCGACACCGCCTAGTGCGCCAAGATTTCCAAGCGTACCGCCGGTGCTGGCTGCGGGTATCGTGGTGGCGAGATTAAACCCAGGTGAGTTTAACGTGCCTTGGGATGCAAGCCCACGGTCGTAAAGCAGTGAGTCTTGCAAACCGAACTCGGTGCCGAATTCAAACTGATCGCTCAGCGTAACTTGTGCGATCAAGACCTGAATCGCAACCAGTGGTGGACGACGGTCAAGTCGCTCGATGACTTTCATCATTGAATCGAAATAGCGCGGTGTTGCGCTGAGCACGAGACTGTTGGTTAGGTCTTCAGCGACTACGAAGACTTCGCGGTCGACGCGTTCAAAGGCAGTGATCAGTCCGCCTTGAAACAGAGTCTGTGTCGTCGCTGTACGTTGTTCATTCAAGAAATTGGTGAGCGCGTTAGCGACGTTCGCCGCGTTGGTATTCCGCAGCCAAACCACTTCCGTTCGACGTGTCTGAACCCCATCTTCGTCCAATCGTAGCAGCAGCACCTCGATCACCTCCAGATCGTTGGCACCACCGCTTACAATAATGCTGTTGGTGCGAGTGTCGACCGAAACTCGCAACTGCACCAGCGAGCCTTCGCCGCCCGTCGTGAGGGCTTGCTGTTGCGTGCCCAAACCTAAGAACCCGCCCGTCGTGCTTTGGCCAGCCGTAACCGGCAAGCCGAACAACTGCTGCAGCAGCGTTGCCAATTGAGTAGCGTCACCATTCTTCACTTGAAAAACTTTGATGCGCGCTTCAGCACTTGGCAAACTATCGAGTTGACGAATCAGTTCGCCGATCAACTCCATGCTCTTCGAGGGAGCACGCACCACCAGGGCGTTCAGTTTCGGGTCCGGAGTGACTACGACTCCGGCGAGTATCCCGGATTCGATTTTCGAATCCTCATCGCCTGCAACTGAGGGGATGATGGTTAACTTGCCGCTGGGAGGAGTAGCTTGCCCGCCGCCTCCGCCTCCCCCACCGCCACCTCCGCCCCCACCACCACCCGTAACTTCGCCATCGATAACCGATTGAATAACTTGTTGCAACTCGTCAGCCAGCGCGTTCTTTAAAGGGAATACGCGAATTTCGTTGGTCGCGGTTGTACCCTCCACGTCGATTTCAGTAATCAGTTTTTCAACTTCAGCCAACTCTCGCGGTGAACCTTGCAAGATCAGCGAATTGGTACGGAAGTCGGCTAGGACCTTCACACGCGTTCCTAAAGCTTCGCGAGTCGTCTCGCCGCCACCAGGATTTTCAACGAAGAAGTCGCGTATGGTCGTCTCTGCATCGACTGCGGAAGCGTGCAACAAGCGTACAACTTTCAATTGGTTGGACGCGGTCAGCTCTACGTCTAGGTTCTTAACCAGTGTTTTGACCGATTCGACTACTTCCGCGCGGCCAATCAGTAGCAAAGAATTCGGTTGGCCAAGTGCGGTGATACTGACTGGGCCTTGGCGGTTCTGATAGATATCTTCATACAGCTTGGTAACCAGAGTCGCAACCGCTTGGCTGTTCGCAAATTCAAGTGGTAGCACGACAATATCGGGCTGAGTTTCTACGGCTTGTTCCTTGATTTTCTGAATGACTTCCAGCGTGCGCTCGACGTCGCGTTTGCTACCGCGAATGATGACCAAATCGATCTCTTCGATGAATTCGATTTGCACGTCACCGAACAGCCCCGATTCACCGATACCATCTTTGCCTAAGATCGCAGTGGCGGGCTCGTCAGGGTTGCCCGGCTGACCGCCAAGTTGGTTGCCCTGTTGCCTGCCCCGCACGGTAGCGGTGGTTTGATTGTCCTGCGGCAATATCGCTTTGACGAGCTGGAAAGCACGTTTTACACGTCGCGGCTCGGCCGGCGACAACGGCAAGACGTGAGTTGTCCGTTTCTGGTCAACCTGACCTTCATCGAGGCTTTGCATGACTTGCATCCAACCCGATCCTGTCAACCCTCCACCTAACACGTTGACTTGATTCATGCGACGATCAACTTGCAAGACGTCTTGCATGCCAGTCGTATTGGGAATTCGGAAAACAGCGAGTTCACCATTGCGCTCAGTTGTGACACTCAGTTTTGGACCCGCCAATCGGGTCAACGAATCCTCCAACTCTCTCCAACTCAAGTTGCGCAGATGGTAAGTCTGTTGCTGGTAGGATCCGACGCTCAGTCCTTTGTCGCTGGACGCGAGTTTAACATTGGCGTTCGTCAGCAGCGTTTGAATTTGACCGGCGATTTGGCGATGGATTATTTCGGGAGCCATGATCATCAATTTGCCCGTCTTCGGGTCCGTGGTCACCTGCACGTCCGATGTTTGGCTAAATTGAATTTGCAAACGCGCTCCGACGGGTCCGATGAGATCGCTGGGGACATCGTAGACTTGCAATCGAACCGGGCCGCCCGCTGTGACCTTGGCCATAGACTCCACAACCGGTTGCATCCTTGGTTGCTGTGCGTCCGCACTGCCTGCACAAGCTAGCGATCCGCCAAGCAAGACTAAGGCAGGCTTTGCACTGATCCAAGTGGATCGCAAGCAACTGAGGAACTGCCGCGCCAATTTCCGGGATTGTCGCGAGCGGTTTGCTGATGCCATGTTTAGATCCTTAACGATGTCCGGTTTGCTAGCTCAACAATGCGGCGCAGATACTCCACACCTCAATGGGAGAATCGGCATAACCGTTACAAACCTTTTTGTAAAATCAACGGTTAAAGGAGGATTAATCCGCAAATCCTTTCCAAAGCTATGGATGGCAGGTTCTCCACTAGTGCCCAAACGCCACAGTTTCTTGCCGTTCAAACGAATTCGCTGCGCTATCTGCATTAGGGGCAACGCCCCATTCGTTTACCTAGCCCAGGCCAACGGCCCCGATGGGCTGGGCTAGGTAAATTGCTGGGCCGGTGGCCTGCAAAAACCAAAATAAATAGCGCAACGCAAAAATTCCGCGTCGGGTTTGGATGCTCTCATCCCACGGCACAGATAAACTTTTTCAGCAGCCTGCTAGCTTCCCGTCAGAGAAAATTTCACTGATAATCGCAATGAGTGACTGGGTAAGCCGTTGGGTTTTAGTGGGTCACTCTTGCCGAGTGTGACCTTAGTGAAAACAACGTTTTTTTGCTAATATCAAGAAAATAAACGATTTCGAATCAAGAAAACACAATGGGCAACAGTGTGCCGTCTGCGTTAGCTGCTGGTTTCGGAGCAGACGACTCAACTTGCTCGGCGACTACCAAATGCCAAACGATTCGCGGCCAGCGGATAAGCATTGGACGAATCACAAACAGCCAACGACTACAACTTCGAGACCCGTGGCTAACGCCAGCGGCTCACAAACCCCTAGTACTGAATTGCTAAAAAATGCTCCCAAACCTCACCGCTAGCGGTATGCCGGTTCCCAGGATGTTTCGAATAGTACTACTGTTTCACTCAGTCGCATCCGGCAGATGCGACCCACTTAGTCGCATCCGGCAGATGCGGCCCACTGAAAACCGAATGCATTCAAAATTTTCATGAACGAAACCATGAATCCAAGTACTGAAGATGTTAAGCGATTCGTCGCGCCGGGCTTGGGTTCCGTACTTGTGGTCGTCTCGTCGCTAACCGCCGATGGAGACGAACTCCATCGCTTGACGCGGTGCATGTCCAAAGATGAATGGGCCAGGCAGCAGCGTTTCCTTCCCCCAGAAGTCCAGCGACGGTTCGGCGCCTGTCGCGGTCGCTTGCGCCACTTGCTTGGCGCGATGCTGGAACTTGATCCAGCAAAAATCCAATTTGAATACAATTCGACTGGCAAGCCACGATTGGCCAAGAGTCACCGATCAACGCTCGAGTTCAATTTGTCTCACTCAGGCGATTGGGCTGTCTTTGGTTTCGGCCAATCGACACCCGTCGGAGTTGACACCGAACTGTTCGAGCGTCGAACAAATTTCGAAGCGCTTGCGCCGCTGGTCTTGAATAATATCGAACGGGCGAAGCTAGAATTACTACCGCCCGCAGACCGCAATCTAGCAATCATGCGCGCCTGGGTGGCGAAGGAAGCGTTGCTGAAGGCGATTGGCA
>JAYVHC010000493.1:0-3399 GCA_043771575.1 Planctomycetia bacterium | reverse complement strand
GAAGCGACTCCGCCGCGCGAACGCGAATCCCGCCCTGCCGCGCAACGTGAAAAACCGCGTTTCAACGAGCCTCGCCGTGAACGGGAGCCTGAGCGCGAGTCAGAGCCTCGATTACAAGTTTTCCAAGAGTCCCCCGACTCCGACGCCAACCCGGCGTTAGAATCGCTGTTCGCTGACGTACCGCGCGGGGATTTAGACAGTTGGAAAAGGCCACCCCGAGTTGTAGACGATATCGGCTGGGGTGATGAAGTGCCATTTGTTCCGAGCAAAGAGGTTGAGCCTGAGTTTGTGAGCGAGATTTTTGAATCCGACTCTGAAACGTTAGTTGACGGCTCAGTTGAGTCAAGTGACCGGCCACGGCGACGACGTCGGCGACGCGGTCCGCGCCGTCCAGATGACCTCACACCGCGAATAGATCGCGATCTCGATGACGTCGAGTCAATTGTGCCGGGCGATGAGTATTCTGAACCTGAGAGTTTTGAAGTGGAACTGTCTGACGCGGATGAATCGCCAGTCGCTGGCGATCCTGAACGTCGCTCTATTCGCCGACGTCGACGTGGACGCAAACGTCCAAGCGATGATGCGGCCCCAACACATCAAGATGACGGCGTCCTAAACGCTGAACTTGCTAGCGAGCGGCCTGGAGACCGTCCCGAACGCATGCCAGAGCGCGCACCTCGACCAGAACGTTCTGGAGAACGGCCAAGATCTCGCAGTCGCAACAATGAACCCAGTGGCGACCGAGGTTCGGATCGTAGTGCGGAACACGGCTCCGAACGCCCTGAGCGTGGACCTGAACGTGGCTCAGAACGCGGCTCAGAACGCCCTGTAAGAGGCACAGAGCGCCCAGAACGCGCAGAGTTCTCAGAGCGCGACTCAAAAAGAGCCGCAGAACGCGGCTCAGTGCGCAATGAACGTCCAGCGCGTGCCGAGCGTGCTCCAGACAGTCGTCGCGAAAAGCGATCCGAACGCCCAGAATCTCGCACAGATCGACCACCGCGCGTGCGTGAAGAGCGACCTTTGCCGCCGCGATCGGATGTTGAAGAGCTGGATGAAGTCGATATTCTGGAGGATCTCGATTCGGAGGATTCAGGCGAGAAGCATCGTAACATCCCAAGCTGGGCGGATGCGTTGCAGGCGATTATCGAAGGCAACATGGAGAATCATAAACGGAACGACAACCGGGGCGGTCCGCCGCGCGGCCGTCCTCGTTCGCGGAGATAGGCGATTGGCAGGCGATTTCGACTCTGCCTTGACCCTGCGAGCGAACTGAGAGCACGCATGAAACCGAGGAATCGACCAACAGTTTCAAATTTGGAACCGCACCAGTTGGCGACTATGTTTCCGTCATTAGGTTTTTTCGACGAGAAACGTGGTTGCTGGAAACTGTTGGTGCATGGTCGCGTTTATTCCACTGAGACGGTGTCACTGGGAACGCGATTGTTGCTTAAGGGTCTGAAGCGAGCCATGAAGGCAACGCCGGAACAAGTTGCCAGCGATGTCTTTCAGCAGCGTATTGGCGGATTCTTGACCAAGCCCATTGCGCGTCGTCGTATTGTGCTTCAGCTGGGAGAACACAAACTGCTCCTCAGGCGTCGCACGCGAGGCAGCGGAGTCTTTTACGGCTTGTTGCGATTACCGAAAGATTTCTTTCCGACCCCAGACGCCAAGTCCGATGTTGACAAGCATCAGCCGGAACGCCGAGTGGTGTCGATTCGTTTGTTGCGTCCAGCCACAACTCCAGACGCGGTACATCCAGCGGTCGTGGGTGACGTTCACCTGGTGTCGCCTCATGGGCTGAGTATTATTAGCGACATTGACGACACGATCAAAATGACGGAAGCGACCAGTCGTCGCGAAATGTTGGCCAATACATTCCTCAGACCTTTCGAAGTTGTCGAAGGGATGGTTGAACTGTATCAAGCATGGCACGCTCAAGGGGCTGATTTTCATTACGTTTCGAGTAGCCCTTGGCAACTGTATCAGCCACTGGCAGACCTCTGCGTGTCCAGCAATTTTCCGGCAGGGAGCATGCACTTACGCTACTTCCGAATCCGCGATGAAATGTTCAAACGCTGGCGACCGGTTCGCAATAACAGAAAAGTGGGCATCATCGGCGCCATTCTCAAATGGCTTCCGAAACGTCAATTCGTGCTCGTGGGCGATAGCGGAGAAAGGGATCCCGAAGTCTATCGATTCCTTGCCAAACGTTTTCCGAATCAAGTGGTTGCGATCTTGATCCGCGACTTACAATCGCGTCCACTTGATCGTCGGCGCATCCATAAACTGCAATCGGTCAGCAAGCATTGCGAGGTGCGCATTTTCGAAAAAGCGCCAGAGATCGCTGATATTGCTTCGCGTTATTTATGAGTAGCAGGTCGAGAACGCGCATGCCGAGTATTGTCACCCAGTCGACCAAACCGCAGCCACTCCGCCGAACCTGCATTCGCTATTTCGTACTTATGGCTTTGATTGCGATCGCGATTGATACCGCTCCAGGATGGAAATTCGTCAAGCCGCTACAAGAGTACCTTCGCCCCACACTTAGCTATGCTGGTCTATGGCAGGGAGATTGGCCCCTGTTTGCGCCTAATCCCACTATCAACAACTGCTGGCTATCGGCTGAGTTTTACTTACAAGGCGTGCCCAAGTTAGTTTCCAATGGCGTGCCACAAAGTTGGAATTCGCCCGTCTGGTCGAGCATCAATTCCTGGGAAAAATTCTATCGGTTTCGCCATATCAACTACTTCAACCGTGTCGTGTATCGAGGCAAAAATGTCGTAAATGACTTCGCCGACTATGTCGTAAGGACGGAGCTGGGACCCGATTTTCATTTCGCCGAAACAATTACCATTGACGGAGTGAATGCGCAGGAAGCGCGAACCGTCGAGCTTCGACTGTCCATGAATCGTTTGCAGCTCGTAATGCCCGACGACGGGAGTTTGCCTTCACCCGAGGAGACGACTTGGATGTCGCTAAGCTCCAATCTTGCCTTGCGAAAGTATGCGCAGTGAGCCGAGTTCGAAAAATTCTTTCTGCAGTGGACCGTTTCCTCTTCGAAGCTTGCGATCCCATTGTCTGCTCCGCGATGCGAATCGCATTTGCATTACTTTTGATTATTTATACTTCGATATGGATGCTCGACAGCGACCTTTGGTTTACCGATACGGGAGTGTTAACGGCCCGCTCCGCTCAGGCTCTCAATCCACAGCAACTCTCGATTTTCTTTGGCTCACCGTCGAGCAGCGGGTGGGTGCGACTAGCATTGGCAGTGCTCTTTGTTCAATGCTGGCTGCTATTGCTGGGCTGTTGGTCGAGAGTGCAAATGGCCTGCATTTTTGTTTGGTTAGTGTCCTTCCAGCACCGCAATCCCCTCATCTGCGACGGCGAGGATACCGT
>JAYVHC010000492.1:0-4033 GCA_043771575.1 Planctomycetia bacterium | reverse complement strand
TTTTTCGCATTTCCTTGGCGTTGCTAGCACAATAGGTAGACCTGAGAAACTTTTGCTAGTACTACATACAGGCTTCATTTATCGTATGCAATATCCAGGTTAGCCGCGGGTTTCGGAGCAGACGACTCAACCTGATCGGCGATTGTCCAATGCCAAACGATTCGCGGCCAGCGAACAAGCATTGGAAGAACCACAAACAGCCAACGACCACAACTTCGAAACCCGCGGCTAATGCCGTCGGCTCACAAAGCACAGCCTGCCAGCCTGCGCGTGAACTAGCCAACTCATCCTCCACTGACGGGCGGTATCATCGCCAGTTCGCTATCGGGTTTTAGTACCGTGCGCTGATCGAGCACTTCTGTCTCCGTCGCCCACAAGCTCACATCGCAGAGTGCTTTCAACTGTGGCATTTGAGCCAGCAATGCATCGCGCGCCGCCGCAACATCGGCTCCTTCGCTCAGTTCCAAGTCTAACGTGCGCACGCCAGCCTGGTGCGCCGCGCCTGCAAATAATCTGACGGTGACTTTCATCGGCTGCTCCTGCCTATAGACTACGATGTAACGATTGTCGCCAAGCACAAAGTCGGGCGCCAGCGTATGGGGAAACTCATTTCACTTTTCCCGCATCTGCTTTCCGCCACAGATACCAGGCGCCAAGGCTGCGATAGGGTTTCCAGTGATCTGTCAGTTCGGCGAAAGCGTCTTTCTTCGGCATTGATTCCAAACCAAACAACTGTTGCAGCCCGCTCTTGACCCCAAAGTCATCGATCGGCATCACGTCCAACCGTCCGAGCGTAAAGATCAGTAGCATCTCAACCGTCCACCGCCCGACACCGTGTAGCGGCAAAAGGCGTTCGACGAGTTCGTCGTCGGTCAACGTGTCCGCCACCGCTCGATTCGGGATTTCGCCGGCCACCGCAGCTGAGGCGATCCCTTGAATCGCCAATGCTTTGGCGTTAGAAAAACCCATTCCCCGCAGTTTCTCATGCGAGGCTCGCTTCAATTGCATGGCGGAAGGAAATTCCTCGCAGCGAAACCCGGCAACCAAACGGCCCAGAATTGTTTCCGCTGCACGGCCATGCAGCTGTTGATGCGCGATCGCTCGCACCAGAGCCTCAAACAACTCTCGCTCCCATTGAATTTGCAGCGAACAGGGACCGCTCTGTGCGACCCAAGCATCTAACTCCGGCGAGTGCTTGCACAAGTGCTTGATGCCCGCGCGAACCTTGCGGTTAAATGCTGCAGTCAACTTTTGTTCATCGTCGCGGGAGTCGGGCATCTAGCGACTCTCAACCCAGTGACGATGTTCGGCCGATTTCTGCAAGCACTGACACAGATGCACCGCGTCGCGCGCAAAGTGACCATCCAGTCGCAGTTGCGGCTCGCCCGTTTCAATCGAAGTCGCGGCATCATCGATCTCGGCGACAAACGCGCTCACTTCGTCACCGCCAGCGAGTTTCGGCCGTTCGACGGTTCCATCTTGGTGCAACACCTTGAGTGGCATGGTGTCGACACCATCGGTGAGCACAGCCAATTCGAACTGCATGGTTGCCTTCTCAAACTGTAACTCAAATCCGTGGCAAAACGGTCGCGCCGTTTGGTCCGCAACGCCACTCGAGGTAGCCACGGTGACTCCATGGTCCCGAAACTCCATCAAGGTATGGCAGAATTTCACCATGCCATCGTGCATCGATCCCAAGCAGGTCACGCGTTGTGGCATACCAAACAACAACCGAATGAAATGCATGTCGTGCACGTGTAAATCAATCAGAGGACCGCCAACTCGCTTCGGATCATAGAAATCTGGAATCCAATCGGGTGGCGAAATGATCCGTTTGAAATGACCACTCAGCGGCCGACCAAATCGTCCGTCGTGAGCCGCTTGATAGGCGTATTCGAATTCACCCATGTAGGGCAGCACCTGCCCCACCATGACTTGCCGATGGGCCGCTGTTGCCGCGTGCATAATCTCATCACACTGAACCGTATTCAGTCCCAGCGGTTTTTCGCACAGGACGTGCTTGCCAGCCGCCAGCGCTTTGCAAGCCGCTTCAACATGCAAGTGCGGCGGCAAACAGATATCGATCAGATCAATCTCCGGATCCGCCAACATCTGCTCCAGCGTTTCATGAACATCTAGGCCATCGACTGAGATGCGTTCGCCCGGAGGTCCGAAGTTTCCTTTGATCGTCGTCCAGTCCCCCGCTCGCTTCGCCGCGTCGCGTGAGCAGAACGCTCTCAATTTCGCTTTCGACGAGCGTTGGTAGGCCAGATAGTGAATCCAACCCATGAAACCAATTCCCACCAAGCCAACGCGTATCATTTCGTGAATCCAGTTTTCAGCAGTTTCGATATGACTGAGTGTTTCGCTACCAGCGAGTTATCTTACGAAATTCGACGAGCGAGTAATAGCGGCTTAATTTCGATTGCAAAACAAGTGCCTTAGGACTCCAGTCTACGAATTTTTCCAGCGTTTGGGGAGGATGTCGTCAGTGCGCGACTTGCCCCGCTTGGAACACACGATAGTCGTGCGAGCGTACAGGGTTCGAGAGATTTTTTACCCATGAAAATGTAGGTCGGGATAAACGGGAGAGCGACGCTCCTGCGGAGCTTTGTCGGGCCACCGCTGGACGTTCACAAGCCGGGATGCTGTAGCGGCTGCCCTACAAGCTCGGCAGGAGCCTCGCTCTCCCGACCTGTGTTTTCGTTGGTCAAAGCACAAAACAACTCACTTTTTTCTCCCCTGGCACCCAAATTGCAATTCCATTTCGCTGTACCATAGCGACACACTGCGCGCTGCGCGCATCCGGATGGTCAATCAATGTTTCCTCCAAACCTCAGTCGCATCAACATGTTATTCACTTCGCTCGACTTTGAATCTCACGGCAAGCAACAGGGGTTCTTGCAAGTACCGTATTCACACGATCTTGGCGGTTGGGCGAATGTAATGGTCCCCATCACTTGCGTGGCCCATGGAACGGGACCAACCGTATTGGTACTGGGCGGCAATCACGGCGATGAGTATCAGGGACAGATCGCAGCTATGAAACTTGCCAGGGAACTGCAACCTGAGGCGGTGAGCGGCCGGGTAATTTTGATTCCGTCGTTGAACTTTCCCGCAGCGCGAGAAGCTAAGCGATTGTCGCCCCTGGATGGCATGAATATGAATCGCGCTTTTCCAGGAGATGCGGCAGGGAGCGTGACCAGCCAAATTGCCCATTTTTTAACAACCGTACTTTTTCCTCTGAGCGATGTGGTCATCGATATTCATTCAGGCGGGCGGAGCATGGAGTTCGTGCCGTGCGCGCACATGCACTTAGTCGCGGATCGCGAACAACGCCGGCAAATGCTGGCCGCGATGTTGGCATGGAATACCGACTTCGCGTTTCTGTACGCCGATATTGCAGGTTCAGGATTGCTGCCGGTCGAAGCCGAGAATCAGGGGAAGCTGGTTGTGACAACAGAGTTGGGCGGCGGCGAAGCCATTCCCGCTTGCGTTCACCGCATCGCGCAAAGCGGTCTGCGCAATGTGCTCATGCATGTGGGTGCGATGGTGGGAAAAGCCGAGACGCGCGCGAGCTTGGGTAAGCCGCCGACGATTCTCACTCAAGCTCTCAGTCGCGAAGATTATTTGCTGGCACCAGAGTCGGGGGTGTTCGAGATTTGTGTTGACCTTGGTTGCAAAGTAAAGCGAGGAGCATCAATTGGCTATATTCATCATCTTGAACGTCCGGATCGGCAGCCAGATGCGATCGTTGCGCAGAGCGAAGGCTATTTGATGACGATGCGCGCTCCTTGCCTTACTCGCCAAGGCGATTGCGTCGCCGTGATTGCGCAGGAAGTTGACCAACATTCTCTCTAACGATTGCGATTTATTTTGCTCCGCCCCAACTCACCCAACGAAAATCATGCTTCGGCGCTGCTCGCCTTGATGTGGGGCGCGTATTTTCTCAATTATTGTGATCGACAAGCGGTATTTGCGATGTTCCCCGTTCTCAAGACCGACTTGGGGATGACCGATCAACAACTCGGAC
>JAYVHC010000491.1:0-5746 GCA_043771575.1 Planctomycetia bacterium | reverse complement strand
GGCTGCAGTTTCAAACCGATTGTGGCTGTGGGGCCTCGCGCGGCGTTGCCGCACGCGCGTCCGGCAGGTAGTCAGATCGGTTCAGCACCGTTTGTTTTGATCGACTGGGGCGCGATTGCGAATCTCTATCGAAGTGATCTGACGCGGGTTCTGATCACTGGTAAGTTTCCGCCGAAATTTGCCAAGGTCTATAACACAGTTTTGGCAGCCCAACAGGCGGCCATAGCGGCCATGAAACCTGGGGTGATGGTCAGCCAAGTGGATCGCGTAGCGCGTGCAGTCACCGAAGCGGCGGGGATGGGCAAGAACTTCAACCACGGGCTTGGACACGGTATTGGGCTGGATATCCATGAGGCCCCGCGACTGGGGAAAAATCATGATCGACCGCTGGAACCCGGCATGGTAGTAACGGTAGAGCCTGGGGTATACTTTCCCGGATGGGGTGGTGTCCGTATTGAGGATGATGTGCTGATTACTCGGGATGGGCACGAACTTCTTAGTAGTCTTCCCCGTTCCATCGACGAGAATACAGTAGAGCTGCTCGGCTAGAGGTACACTATTGGTCTCAGCCGAGCGCCATTGTTATTGTCAAAGCACAGGAAAAAGATGTCCAAAGGCAACAACCCCAAAGAAGACGTATTCAGTGTCGATCGCATTCGTAGTTTGATCGAATTGATGAAAGAATACGATCTCAGCGAAGTCGATCTTAAACAAGACGAACAGCAGATTCGTTTAGTGCGCGGTGCCAAGCAAGTCGTTGCGGCCGGGCTTGCCGCGATGGCACCTGCTGTTGCGCCCGTGGCTGCCGCTCCCGTTGGACCGGTCGCCGACTCGCCGCACATCAAGATTATTAAGTCTCCAATGGTCGGCACGTTCTATAGTCGCCCGAATCCCAAGTCGGATGACTTTGTCAAAGTCGGTTCGTCGGTGAGCGCGGACTCCGTAGTTTGTATTATCGAAGCGATGAAGGTCTTCAACGATATTCCAGCGGAAATAGGCGGAAAAATTGTTGAAATCTTGGTGAAAAACGAGGAGGCCGTCGATTTTGAGCGTCCCCTGTTCAAGGTGGATACGCGAGGTTAATCTTCCCGAGCATGTATAACCGAATACTCATCGCCAATCGTGGTGAAATCGCCCTGCGAGTCATTAGAGCCTGCAAAGAAATGGGCATTTCTACCGTCGCCGTCTTTAGTCAAGCCGACCGTGATTCCGCTCACGTTCGCTGTGCGGATCAAGCGATCTGTATTGGGCCCGCAAAATCGATCGACAGCTATCTTCGCATAGATCGCATTATCAGCGCCGCAGAAATTAGTGGAGCCGAAGCCATCCATCCGGGCTACGGCTTTCTCGCGGAGAATTCACATTTCAACGAAGTCGTTCGCAGTAGCGAATTTGACTTCATCGGTCCAACTCCTGAAGCGATGGAGAAGCTGGGCGATAAAAACAGTGCTCGATCCGTGGCCATGGCCGCAAACGTGCCGGTTGTGCCTGGTAGCGATGGCCTGATTACCGACGAAGAACACGCAGTACGCTCTGCGAAGGAAATCGGTTACCCGGTGCTGATCAAAGCCACTGCAGGCGGTGGTGGCAAGGGAATGCGAGTCGCTACCAACGAGCAAACCTTGCGAGTCGCTTTGCAACAGGCTCAAACAGAAGCCCAAGCCGCGTTTGGCAATGCAGGCGTTTACTTGGAGCGATTCATTGATCGTCCACGTCACGTTGAAATTCAGATGATTGCGGACTTGCACGGCAACGCGTGCCATTTGTACGAACGCGATTGCTCGGTTCAACGTCGCCATCAGAAGTTGATTGAAGAGAGTCCATCCCCTTTCCTTTCACAAAAGACGCGCGAAGCGATTTGCGAAGCGGCGAAGCGGTTGATTATCGAAGTCGGTTACCAAAACGCCGGGACGGTTGAGTTCATTGTCGACCAGGAAAATAATTTTTACTTCATCGAAGTCAACGCGCGCATCCAGGTTGAACATCCGGTAACCGAAATGGTCACCGGTATCGATTTGATCAAGACTCAGATTCGTGTCGCCGCGGGTGAACCGCTGCCGTTCCAGCAAGCCGATGTTAAATTGCATGGTTCCGCGATCGAGTGCCGCATTAATGCAGAAGATCCAAACAAGAATTTCCAGCCTTGCCCTGGCTTGATCAAAAGCCTGTTTGTACCGGGCGGCTTTGGCGTGCGATTTGATTCTCATGCTCAAGCTGGCTATACGGTCCCACCCCATTACGATTCGATGATCGGCAAGCTGATCGTGCACAAAGAGACTCGCGAAGAATCGATCGCGTGCATGTTGCGGTGCTTGGAAGAATTGCAGGTGCAGGGGATTTCGACGACTGCTACTTTCCAAATGCGAGTGCTCCGCGAACCGACATTTATCGCTGGTCAAGCTGACACCAAGTGGGTCGAACGCGAGTTACTTCAGACCTAGCGCACGTGTGCCACTGGCTTGGCTAGTGTCACGAAAAAGTCGCAACCTCAATACTGACGTTTCGGGTTAGGATTGCCCCAGCCCGATTGCGGCGTTAAACGCGTCCATTCGTATACACTTTTTTTGCATTCGAGTACAAACATGTCCAAATCACCCATCAAAAAAGTTGCCATGTTGTTTGCTGGCGGGCCCGCCCCGGCAGCGAACTCAGTTATTGGGACCGCCGCCTTCGCATTTCTGAATGACGGTATCGAAGTGATCGGCATTAAGCACGGCTACTCAAATTTGATCGATTACGATGCCGCTGCTCCCTTGGTGCAAGGCGAACACTACATCAAGATCGAACACCACGATCTTTCGCATCGCCGCACTTCGCAAGGTATTATGATCGGTACGGCCCGCACCAATCCCGGCAAGAATGTTTCGGCACCGGAGCATTTAGTCGACGCCGAACGCAGCGCTCCGCTCAAACGAGTGTACGATGCGCTGTGCTCTTTGGGTGTGGATGCACTGATTTCGATTGGTGGAGACGACACGCTGAAGACCGCCAACAAGATGAAACTGTTTCAAGACACATTGCCCGTAGGTTCAAAAAAATTCCCGGTCATTCATTTGCCCAAGACGATCGACAACGATTACATGGGTATCGACTTTACGTTTGGGTATTTTACTGCGGCAGAGTTTCTCGCGACTGAAATGCGGAACTTGAACTATGACGCGGCCGCCGCTCAAGCCTATTTCTTGTGCGAGGCCATGGGACGTTCCGCTGGTTGGTTGGCTTACGGAGCGGCAATTGCCGGAGAAGCTTGCATGGTCCTAAGTGTCGAGGACATTGTCGGTCCGTATCGCGGCGAAGAGACGGTGACCGATGCAACCGGTACTACCGTTACTCGCCCGATCATGAATGTCGACAAAATCGTCGAACGCATCGTCAAGCTCATGGTCGCGCGCGATAAACAGAGTAGACCCTATGGTGTGCTGGTCATCGCCGAAGGTATGGCCGAGTATCTCCCCTACAAGTATCTCGAAGGCATCCCGCGCGACGATCACGGCCACATCTCCATTGCCAACGTCAACCTCAGCAAGATGTTGGCCAAGATTATCAGTGACACCTACAAATCGCAGACCGGCAAATCGCGCAAGATCACAGGCCTACAACTGGGTTACGAAGCTCGCTGTGCCATTCCTCACGCTTTTGATGTGATGCTTGGATCGCAAATTGGCGTAGGTGCCTACCGTGCTTTGGTCGAAAAAGGCTTGAACGGAGTCATGGTCTCGGTGGGCGGTCAACTGGAGTTGAGTTTTGTGCCGTTTGAAGAACTTGTTGATCCGAAAACGCTGGTTACCAAAGTGCGTTACATTGAACTTGGAAGTGATTTCCATCGGCTGGCGAGATTTGTTGAGACTTATGTTGATGATTGATCACGCCAATTTGAGAACTTCCCATGAGCCTTGAAATCACTCTCAAGAAATTCGGTCAAGATCATTTGCTTCGGCACTTGGCTGGACTCCTTCCCGACGAACGGGCAAGGCTGGAAGCGCAGCTTGTTGAGCTCGACTTCGAGCAACTTCAGCGGTTAGTGGCAGGCGTGGAGGCTGGTCCCGACTGGGCGAAACTGGCTGTCAGAGCGGAAGCTCCGCCCGCAATTCGGCTGAATGAATCGAAGCCGAGATTCGAATACGGCGCGGCTCGCGCCGCTGGCGATCAGGCGCTGTGCGCTGGACGATTGGCGACGATCATAGTCGCTGGCGGGCAGGGCACGAGGCTTGGGTTTGAACATCCCAAAGGGATGTTTCCAGTAGGGCCGCTAAGCGGCCGGACTCTGTTCCAGATGCTAGCCGATCGCTTGCTGGCGGTCATGCAACGATACCATGTTTCGATTCCCATGTACGTCATGACCAGCCCCGCTACTGACGCTGAGACTCGTGAATATTTTGCGAAGAATCGCCGCTGTGGTTTGGCGGACGACCAGCTAATCATTTTTTGCCAAGGGACCATGCCTGTGGTCGAAGCGAATTCAGGCAAGTTGCTTTTGGAAAGTCGTTGCCAGTTGGCCGTCAGTCCTGACGGTCACGGTGGCTTGGTCAGCGCTTTGCATAAAAACGGTTGCCTGGCGGACGCCGAGCGCCGCGGTATTGAACATTTCTTCTATGCTCAAGTCGACAATCCGCTGGTCCAACTTTGCGACCCTCATTTAATCGGCTACCACCTACTGTCAGAGAGCCAAGTGACGACGCAAGTCGTGCGCAAGCGTTTTGCAACGGAAAAAGTGGGCAACGTCGTGGGCGTGGATGGCAAAGTGCAGATCATCGAGTACAGCGACTTGCCGAACGCGGCCGCCGAGCAGGTGCATGCCGACGGCTCTTTAAAACTCTGGGCCGGGAACATCGCCGTTCATTTGTTCGACCGCCAATTTCTGCAATCGGTCGTGGCCGACACCGATTCGCTGGTGTTTCATCGCGCTCATAAAGCGGTCCCCCACTTGAACGAATCGATGGAGTGGGTGAGACCTGATAAGCCGAATGCCATCAAATTCGAACGCTTCGTATTTGATCTGTTGCCGCTGGCCGAGCGATCGCTGGTTGTTGAAGGCGATGCAGCCGAAGTCTTTGCACCTGTAAAGAATGCCGACGGTGCCGCGGTCGATACACCGGAGCAAGCGAAAGCTGCCTTGTGCAGATTGCATCGAGGCTGGTTAGAGTCCGCAGGCGCTTCGGTCGCCCCAGAAGTTAAAGTTGAGATTCATCCTGCCTGGGCGCTCGATGCCGTTGAAGTACGAAATAAAGTTGGAATTGAATGCAAAATCTCTGGCGATACTTTCCTGCGCTAGTCAACAAGCTTAAGGAGGCGTTGTCTCCTTAAAGGCCAAAGAAAGGCCGTTTTGTTGCCTCAGTCTGGCATTCCGGCCAACTGCTAGTGCAGCTAATCCACAAAACGTTTGCGTTTGTAGTAGTGGCTTGGTTGAACATCGGATTCTACAATGCCGAAGTTAGCATTTGAAATCGGCGTCAGCTGCGACGCAATCGGCGCCAGGCAAGCCCTTGTATCGTCCAGGGATTCAGAGCGCGGCGGTTTGAGTTTTTGAACTTTAGAGTGTAAATCCTACGGAGGATCTTACGTGTTGCATGCAGTAATCATGGCGGGCGGATCTGGAACGCGGTTTTGGCCAGCAAGCCGAAATGGTTTTCCGAAGCAGTTGCTGCATTTGGTGGGAAATAACACCATGCTGCAAGCGACTTTCGAACGCTTGCAAGGCTTGGTCTCACCGGAACATACGCTGGTGATGACCAATCAACATTTAGTC
>JAYVHC010000490.1:0-1799 GCA_043771575.1 Planctomycetia bacterium | reverse complement strand
ACTGACGCCATTGACCAATTGAACTTCCACCTGCGAAAACTGCCGCACCCGAACGGGCACAAAGGTCACAGGCTCAATACTGTTCGGCACGAGTAATGCGTTAGTGAAATTAGTTGGTTTCGTGAATTGCGAAATGATAACAAGAATAACGAGCGGCGCTTTGGAGAGAGAAGCCCGAGTTGCTTGCTCGGTCGATTTTGGCAGCTAGATACCTGGGAACGGCAGTCGACGTTCGAAGTTGCTTGGGGGTGAACTCTAGTCACTCCTCGATTGGCTGCGTGGGTGCGGTGACTTTTTACTACGGCGCAGCGTTAAACGGCTCGTCTTGCACGTTTGAAATGCAACCGAGCGGATCGGACTATTTCTTTTTTGCAGCCGCCGCTTGGTCCTGTTCTTTGAGCTTGTTGATGTGCGCCATCAGTTCGGCTTCCGTAGCCATGCCGCAGAAATAGAAGCAGATCATTTCGTAGGTCCGCAGGGTCGGCTTGCGACCAGTCCATAGACTTATGAGCATGCACGCAATGATCGCGCAGTACGTTTGAATCTCGATGCCATTCTGACTATGGCTCAGTAAATGTCGGCAGCCGAGCAAGTGCTTGAAGAATCGAAAAAATATCTCGATCGCCCATCTCTCTGCGTAAATCAGCGAGATGATTTCGGCAGGCACGTCTAGCAAATTGGTCGCGATTCGCAGGATACCGTCGCTCTCGACTCCCGACGATCCACCGGAGTACTTACCGCGACTGGTGTGTGGTGAACACTTGACACAAACCAATCGGATTGGATGATCTGGCCGCGCGCCAGCCTTGCCATTGGTGAAACGCACGATTTGATCGCTGATAATACCCTTAGCCCGATCTTCCTCCGTCAGCGGACGCTCTTGGATGACTTCGTAAACACTGTTGTCCCGCAGCCTACAGACGTAGCTGCTCTTTTTAGTCACGATATCATTGAACAGTTTGAACTTGGCATAACCGCGATCCATAACATAGAGCCGATCAGACTCAATCGTACGCGCCAGCACAGCCCGTTCGTCATGCTCACCGCCGCCATCGGGCGTGACGTCGATCCGCGACGGGACATAACGATCAACTTCGAAATGGGTGTGCAATCGCCACTTGATCATGCCGCTGCCGGTCGTCTCTTTGAGCATCGAGGCTTGCATCAGCTTGGGTAGAGCTGCGATGAGCGTACCATCGACCAGCGTCATCGTCTGCTTGATATCTGTTAGTCTCGGGTTACGGGCAAGCGGTTCAAGTTCCTCACCCAACTCCGATATAATTTCCTTGAGTCGTTCGGCGTCAAAGACAGTGGCCGATTCCGATAGTGAACCCAGCGAGGCCCGCGAACAGCCGAGCTTCTTCTGCACCTTTTCCAGTTCGCTGGCTTGTTGAATTCCGCGCAGCGAGGTGACAACTGGATTGAACAGATACAACAGGATCAGCATGCAATACTGATCGAAATGAAGCTCTCGATTGCCGGCTTTATCTCGCTGACAGCCTTCCTCGTGTAGCCGCTCGAGCAACGGTGCGAGTTTATCGAAGTACTTTAAGCCCGTGACATCTCGATCACGAATCTCAGCGCGTTTCTTACCGGCCATTCCCAAGCTTTCTGCCAAGTTGACAGTATCTGAAAATGGCTTCTGAGTGGCGCAAAAAGGGGTGCAATCCCGTTTTTCTTGACGTGACTGGGGGCCGCAGGGTGGTGATGAAGGGTTTTTGTGGTTGTGGTATTCTTCCGTGCTGTTTTCCATTCGTGGATCGGGTGGTTTTCGGCGTTTTGTTCCGCAGGGAGGCGGT
>JAYVHC010000489.1:0-3215 GCA_043771575.1 Planctomycetia bacterium | reverse complement strand
GTGGCAAAACCGTGGATTGAAAAGCACTTTAAGGAAAGCTCCAAACCGCGCCCGGTGCTTGGTTCGATTTACGAACACCTTGATGAGCTGAGCAAGGATTGGGTTGCGGAGCTGCTCATACGGGAAGAAGACGCCAAAGGCGAGCCGTTGCCACGTGTGAGTATTTTGACAACCAAAGGTGAAATCAGCGTTGAGCTTTTCGAAAACGAGGCTCCTGAAACGGTCGCAAATTTTATTCACCTGGTTGAGGACGGCTTCTACGACGGTTTGATGTTTCATCGCGTGCTGGAACACTTCATGGCTCAGACCGGCTGCCCCGATGGCGACGGTACCGGTGGGCCGGGTTACTCGATCTACGGCGAAGCAAAAGAGCCTAATGCTAGGAAGTATTTTCGTGGCACGCTTGGCATGGCTCTGTCAAATGGCGACGCAAACAGCGGTGGATCGCAGTTCTTTATTTGCTTTGTTCCAACCTTCAATCTGAACGGTCAATACACTGCGTTCGGACGCATCGTTTCAGGAATTGATGTCATCGGCAATCTTGCTCAAGTCAATCCTGATGAGAAGAAGAAAGAAGGCGAAGTTCCAGCGGTGCTCGACGAAATCATCGAAGCCAAAGTGGTCCGCAAACGCAACCACGAATACAAACCGAATAAATTTACCGGGGCACCTACTTCAACTTTGCCGTCGGCATCACAGTCTTCCAAACAATGATCGGATGCAGTGTGGCAAAGTCCTATCTATTCGCACTTCTTGCAATGGCGACTATTGCTGCGGTCGCGGGTTGCGTTCCCAAACCCGAGGATGCATTGATCGTTTACTCGGCCGCCGACCGCGAATTCGCGGAACCGATCATGGATGCATTCCAGCGTCGACACACCAAGACGGAAGTGATTTCACAATTTGACATTGAATCGACCAAGACTGTCGGGTTGGTAACGCGTATTGAAAGCGAGAGTTCACGGCCTCGCTGTGATGTATTTTGGAACAACGAGATCATGCACACCCTGCGGCTGGAATCGGCGGGATTGCTCGCGCCAATTAGTTGGGATATCCCGAGCGATTGGCCGGCTTCCATGCGCAGCCAGAAAGGTAATTGGGTCGGCTTTGGCGCGCGAGCTCGTGTGCTGTTGGTGAATCGAGAACTGCTGCCTGCCAGCGGCGAGCGCCCCAACTCGGTGCTCGATTTAGTCGATCCACGCTGGCAAAAAAAATGCGGCCTAGCCTCACCTTTGTTTGGATCCACTGCGACCCACTTCACGGTCTTGGTTGACAAATTGGGTGCCGAGAAAGCCAAAGCATTCTTCGCTCAGGTTAAGCAAAACGCGGTTGTTCTCGCGGGGAACAAGCAAGTCGCTCAAGCGGTTTCCGCAGGCCAACTTGCCTTTGGCTTAACTGACACAGACGACGCGCTGATTGAGATCGATAATGGCTTGCCAGTTGAAATCATTTTCCCCGACCAAAAACCTGATCAACTCGGCACACTGATGATCCCCAACACTGTGGCTGTTCTCAAGAATGCCCCGCATCCTGTCGCCGCCCAATCGCTCGCCAACTTCTTACTATCCGAAGACACCGAAGGGCGACTCGCAATGGGCAGTAGTGGCCAGTTCCCCATCCGCCCGAATCATCCGCAAAAATCGCGTGCGAATCCCAAATCGCCTCTGCGATCGATGGCAGTCGACTTCGAAAAAGCCGCACAACTCTGGCCCACCGTAGCCAGTCAGCTCAGTGACATTTTTGTAAAGTAAAGCGTGTACTGACCACTTCAGAGAAGACGATGTTCTACAGGCTTGGCCGTCATTAACGCGATGGCGCTCGCACCACATTTTCAAGCAACAGATAGTTCAAGTTCTGAAACTCAGTGATCTTTCCTGATACGATCCATTCTTGGTCTGCTGCATCATCACGGCACGCTTGAAACACTCGCTGCGCTGCTAGATTTGCTAACGCGTCCAGCGAGCGTCCATCTTCGAACTCGATCAATAGTCGCTCACCCGCCACACGGCACTTTGCCCGCTTCGCTTCCACCCTGGCGCCTTCGCGTAGCAAACTATCCTTGGCGGGTTTCTGCGTCCTGATCGGCGCTGCGGGAGCGTCTTCGACAGCCGAGAGATTCGATGCAACCCCAGCGCTGACAATCGCCAACAACAACCAAGCCAGTCGGCTGCGAGCGAGCGAGCGAGCAGTAGCAATCACACGCAACCCAAAATGATTGGCAGACATTTTGATCTCTCACTGTTTGTTCTTAGGAAGAACCATCGCATGCAGACAAATGACACCCCCTGTGCTCAGCAAGGCCCAACCCAACCAACTAGGCGGTTTGACATTTTTGCGCGGCGATGGATGTACGTTCATGTACAGCGAAGCTCCAAAGTCCTGGGAAGCAATCTGCGAGTTCTTCGCCATCCGCGCCAACGCTCGCGTACTTGATTCATTGAGCACAAACGATTCGACCATCCGAAATTGAATTCCCAGTAGGCAAAGCAGTACGCCGATCATAAAGTAACGATTGCGATCGAATTCCATCGGTTTTACTCCGCGACATAGGACACGATTGGATTAAATGGGAGCGTCTCTTCCATTCGTCCTGTGGGTTTGGTATTCGATAGCAATTCCGAAAAACAACAGCCTGTGGCAGTTGCGTTGACTTTGCGGATTTGGAGTTGAGAAGCATGCGAAGCAACGAAACTACACCCCCGAATGTCTCGCGGCATCTCGCGGCTTGGACCGCCATTAGCTCGCTCGCATTGATGGCCGCGACCTGGCGTCTGTGGATCCCTCAGACTATCTACCCTCAGGTGCCTGCCTTCGAAAGCCTGTGCACTGCGCCAGCTTGGCTCGATTGGCTCGGCCTGGGCGGGGCTCTCATTGGCTTAATTACATTGGCGATCACGGGCCGCCGGCGGGCGGTCCAATTTGGTTGCGCAAGCGTTTTGGTCTCATTGCTGCTGTTATTCTCCTTGGATCAACATCGTTTTCAGCCGTGGGCCTACGAACTGTGGTTGTTCTGTATGATTTGGCTCTGCTGTCTTGATTCTGATCGATTGAAACTGATGCGTTGGTTGCTGATTAGCGTCTATTTCTATTCGGCATGCGGCAAACTCGATTTTGAATTCTTGCACACCGTCGGGCAGCAGATGCTGGCGGTTGCCCTCAAAGGAGTCGGCCTCGATCTACAAGGGCTTTCCCCGGGCATCCGTTTGGCGTTAGTC
>JAYVHC010000488.1:0-6019 GCA_043771575.1 Planctomycetia bacterium | reverse complement strand
CGCTGACTCCTTCGCCAACTTGTGAGATGACACCCATTGCATCACGACCGAGCACGTGTGGAAGAGCTGGACGCGCCGGATAGAGCCCCTCCGCCAAGTAGCGATCGGCGGGATTTAGTGCTGCATAGAGTACATCCAGCGTTACTTCGCCTGAGCCGGGCGGAGCCATCGCAATCGTATCTAATCGGAGGTTTTCGATCGACCCAGTTTTGGGAAGTAGCCAAGCTTGCACGGAATCGGTCTCATTTCCATTGGAAAATTCAGTCTCGCCGCCCAATCCGCAACTTGTACGTAGCGGTCATCCATGATAGGACTCGCTTCTGCAAGGAGCAACAGGTGTCGTCGTGTCGTAGGGTGGGTTGAGGAACGAAACCCATCATGCTAAGTAAGCACTTCGAAGATGACTTCTACCTCTACCGCTGAGTTGGTGGGGATTTGCGCAAAGCCGAGGGCGCTGCGGGCGTGAAAGCCATGGCCAGTCTTGCCATAAATCTGATGGAACAGGTCGCTGCACCCGTTGACGATCAAATGCTGCTCATGAAACTCGAGCGTCGAGTTGACACAGCCTAGCAGTTTCAATACCCGCAAGCCGTTGATCGATCCGTGGAAATTCCATACCGAGTTGAGTATCTTGACCGCGCATTGCCGCGCGGCTTCCTGACCATCGGCGAGCGTGACACCCGCACCCAGTTTCCCTTTCATATCGCTGACATGACCGGAGGTAATGAGTAAGTTGCCGGTACGAACCACCATCGCCAGATAACCCGGCTCTTGCTTGGTGAATTTGATTCCTAGCGAATCAGCGATTTCTTGTGGTAACATCCAGCACTTCTCCAAAGGTGAATAAACAAACGGCGAGATCTTGTTTGAAGGTAACAAATTCTTAGTAACTAACCGTCAACTAACTTTACTCCAACGAACTAACGCAACACCAACACAGTTTTCACCCAACCCAACGATACCCTCGTCTGTATGAACCTGCAGGAACAAAATGCTTGGATATTCTTTGAGGCGAATCGTTTCGAGCGCTATAACCTTCATTAAACACTCCACTCTCCGGAGGCACATAGGGATGTCCCACTGCTTCTTGGAATTTCTGTGCCAACAATGTATCCAAAATCCGTTGCTTACGCAATTTGTACGCGATGTGTTCCATACGCTCCTGGTTTAAAGATCGCGGGTTCAGCGGGCGGGACGCCCGCCCTCCGTAGGAGGCGACAAGTCTCAGTTTAATATGCCGGTAACGTAACGGCTCGACGTTGTTGCGGCGGGCGAGACGAAGCGGAGTGCTGCGCTACGATCTGTGCTACGCAATAATATCCGTCACCACGCGGGCTTCGCGCTTATTAGTGATAATCTGCTCTTGGCCGCCATGAACGAAAGTTAGATCTTGGTGATTGAGCCCGAATTGATGCAGTAAAGTCGCTTGGAAATCATTGGGGGTCACGATATTCTCCACTGCGCGATGGCCAAATTCGTCGGTCTTGCCGTAAGCCAAGCCGCCGTGTAGGCCGCCGCCAGCTAACCAAATGCTAAATCCTTGGCCGTTGTGATCGCGACCAGCTTTCTCGGGTGAACCGTGTTCTTGCGTCACGGGTAAGCGACCGATTTCGCCGCCCCAATGCACGATGGTCGAATCGAGCATCCCGCGCTGCTTGAGATCTTTTACCAGCGCAGCCGCAGGTTTATCCGTCTTCCGACAAATCGCAGGCAGACTGGTGGCGATGCTGGTGTGAGTGTCCCAAGGTTGTCCGCTGTGGAACAGTTGCACGAAACGCACGCCGCGTTCCACGAGTCGCCGAGCAATCAAGCAACGTGTGCCATACTCACGCGTCTCCGGTTGATCGAGCCCGTAAAGTTGCTGCGTCGCTGCTGTCTCCTGCTGAATGTCCAGCGCCTCGGCCGCCGCAGTTTGCATGCGGGCCGCCAATTCATAACTGGCGATGCGAGCCTCCAGTTCAGCTTCGCCTGGATGGCTCTCCAGATAACTACGATTGAGCGTTTGTAACAAGTCAAGATTCTGTCGTTGGTACTTGCCCTTCAAATGCGAAGGGGCTTCGAGGTTCAAGATGCGAGGCTCTTTCGGCCGCAGCACCGTTCCTTGAAACATCGCTGGCATGAAACCATTTGACCAATTCGTCACACCATCGACGGGCAAACCGCCCGGATCGCTCAGGACCATGTAGGCCGGCAAATTCTGCGATTCACAGCCGAGCGCATACACCAACCAAGATCCCAACGTGGGTCGACCGAGCACGCCAGGAATACCGCCATGGAAATAACGGATCGAAACTTCGTGCCCGTTAGCCCCGGTATGCATCGAACGAATCAGGCAAATGTCGTCAACAATATCGGAAGTATGCGGCAAAAGCTCCGACAACTCCGTACCACACTGACCACGTGGCGCGAACTTAAAGGGACTGCCAAACAGTTTCTTGCTAGCTTCGTTTACAAAGCTGAAATGGATGTCCTCTTTGTAATCGGTGCCGCTGTATTTGGTCAGCTCAGGTTTCGGATCTGTCAAATCCATGTGTGCCGGACCGCCATGTTGAAACAGCGAAATCATGGCTTTGGCGCGCGGTTCAAAATGCGGCTGGCGCGGCAGCAGATCGTTATGGGGCTTAGCCATGGCGATGCTTTTCGGGCCTTTGCCAGCGGCACGCTCTTGTTGCAACATCCAGGCGAGTGCGATCGAGCCGATGCCCATTGCATTGTGCGCCAAGAATTGTCGTCGACTGGAAAACATCATAATCCAAGGTCCTAAGTACTTTGTAGCGTCGACTGCCAGCCGGCATGCGAAGTCAGTTTCGCAAGGGGGCGCTGACACATCAGGCTCGCAAGCTGGAAGCTTACGCCACTTAATACACTTAATCTGAGTAAACAAATTCATTTGAGTTCATGAGCGCGTGACAAAAATTGACTAAGACTTGCTTGCCCGCGCTGGAACCCGCCGCGATGCCATTTGGATCTTGTTGCAGTTCTCGCAATTGAGTGGCTGCGTAGTCCCATGACAGTCGCAGTTCATCGTGGGTGGGTTGTCGACAAAGAGCCAAGCGCCATGCTAGCTGCAACTGCGCCAGCAATGCATCAAGTGTCTCAGCAATTACCGGGCCATGAAAATCTGCCACCGAATCACGCTCGTGCGACGACTTACCATCCTCTATTTTCAGCTTTACGGTCCATGTAAAGGAATCTGCGTTCTCGGTCGTGATGCAGTCGGTCACGAAATCTATCGCTTCGCCGGCCGTCACGGCAACTGCGGCGACATTCGTGTCGATTGCAACGTTGTGGGACGCCCAGTTTCCAATCAGACCCTGACGATCCGAAACGATGCGGCCTCGGACTCCATCGCCGCTTTCCGTCGCATGCTGGAGTTTGCCTGAGATGCTTAGTTTGAAGTCCAACGGTGCAGACCATCTACGAATCGCAGCGAATTTGCCACCTGGATGGCCTCCATTGGCGTTGACAATTACCCAGCCAATCGTTGGATCAGGTCGCTGGCTGCCGCCTTGCCATTCCGAGCCATTCCAATGCGGCAACGGCGCAAAGTTGGCAACCCGTTGGCTTGCATCTTCAAACACACCGTAACCATACGTCCATTCTGGCGGTAACGGCTTGGGAACCTCCGACAATCCTTGCAGTGCAACTTTGTCATTCAGGTCCACTTCGCGCAGCACACGCGCGGCGAGCAAATCCGCTTGCTGCAGCGTGAACTCACCGTTCATTAAGATCAACGATTGAGTGGCGACGGTTGAAACAGGACGGCGATCACAATTCACATCCATCACAGGAGCATCGAAGCTTTGCAGCATCGCGACCGGCTGTGACCTGCGCACGCGAACATAAACGCTACGGCGTTTCTGCTGACCATCGACGATGACTTGTCCCGTTTCATCTTCCTTGATCGCCAGCGACGAACCGAACAGGTCACGTTCCAGCGTTCCCGAAGCCACCAACATGCGGTCTCGCAACACCTCGGCATCCAGCCGCTGCAGCGATTTGTGCCAATAATATTTATTCTCAGCATCCAGCGCCACTTTCGCCGGATCGCGAACGGAACTCTGTCGCCAAGCAGTGGAGGCGAGTATTAACCGATGCAATTGTTTCAAATCCCAGCCGCTCCGCATAAACTCATCGGCCAACCAGTCAAGCAACTGCGGATGGGTCGGATTCACCCCCAGTCTGCCAAACTCGGACGGCGTGGCGACGATGGCTTGACCAAAGTGGTGCAGCCAAATTCGATTCACAAGCACCCGCGCGACGAGCGGATGCTTACCACTTGTCAGCCAACGCGCATAGGCGAGCCGACGACCGCTCGTTGGCAAATTCGGATCGCGTTCAGAAATCTGCGGCAATGCGCCCTCGGCCGCGGCGATCGTCAGATCGGAGGGCAGTACTTTCTGTTTCGGTTGTTGATGCTCGCCGCGATGAAACAGATGTGTGTCAGGTAATCGATCGGGCTGTTCTGTCAGTGCCTGAATGAATTCTTCTTTCGGCTTGCGGCCACGAATCTCGGCGATCTTCGTATCAAACTTTTTCAGTTCCTCGGCCGCGTTAGGTAGATACTGATACAAAACGCCGGGAGTGATGTTGACGCTGGGATACTGCTTCAACCATTGGACCTGCTCGGCGGTGCGGTCTTTCTCGGCAGTTTTGTAGGCCGCTTGCAATTGAGCACGCAGCGGCTCATCATACTTCATCAGCTCTTTGTCGAGCGCCTGCGCCATGAACTCCGCTTCTTTCGTAGCGCGCTGCTGGGCCACTTGCTGAGCCTCAGTGTCGATCGCCGTCGCCAGTTCTCGGTCGGCTTGGGTATACAGCGAAACGCGTCGCGCCTCGGGTACTCGCCAATTCTGCCAATCAAATGCCGGTTCAAAGATCGCTCGTAGCGCGTAGTAATCCAACTGCGAAATTGGATCGTAACGATGATCGTGACACTGTGCACATCCCACGCTGACGCCCAGCAAACTCGAGCTAACAATCTTCAGGGTATCGGCGATAACCTTGTTGCGTGCCTCCGGACTGTTATCTCCCGAGCCTGTGCCGTCTGCGGCCATGCGCAAAAAACCGGTCGCTGTCAGCAACTCAGTTTGCTCGGCGGTCCAGTTACCTTGCTTGTTTCCCGCCAATTCATCGCCGGCAAGTTGTTCGCTGATGAAACGATCGAAGAGCTTGTTCGTGTTGAAAGAACGCATGACGTAGTCGCGATACTTCCACGCCCAGGGGCGATCCGCGTCCTGAGCGGTCTGGCCTTCGGACTCCGCATAACCCGCGACATCCAACCAATGCCTGCCCCAGCGTTCGCCATAGTGCGGCGATTCGAGCAAGCTATCTACTAGTTGCTCATACCAGTTCGGATCTGTAGCCGTGTTCCAGCGCGTGAGCTCATCGAGTGTGGGCGGTAAACCGATTAAATCAAAATACAATCGCCGAATCAGCACGGGTCGATCGGCGTCGGGTGAGAAACTCAAACCTGGGGGTAGGGCCTGCAGCAGCAATACGTCAATAGGCGTACGGGCTCTTTGGTCCGCGGTGGCTGAAGGAACTTGCGGCCGCGTAATCGGACGAAATGCCCAGTAATCGCGATCTTCCTGAGTGATGGGAATTCCAGGGCCGATCTGCTGGGGCTCGGCGTGATCGGTCGGAGCGCCGGCCGCGATCCATCGTCGTATTGTCTCCAATTTTCCTACGGGAACATGCGCTTCGCCTGGCGGCATTTCATTGGCCTCGATTCGCTGAATCAGCAAACTCTCCTCTGGCTTGCCCGCGAGAAGGGTCGCGCCGGAATCGCCACCTGCCTGCATCAACCTAACTAGTCGAAGGTCGAGGTTACCTTCCTTCACTTCATTTGCGCCGTGGCAATCAAAGCAGTATTCGCGGAGGATCGGACGCACATCGCGCTCGAACGAAACAGTCTCTGGTTTAACAGTCTCTGGTTCAGTGGTGTGCGCAGTCGTGCCCAAGAGCAGGTAGAGGATCGCGAGCAAGTGCATCGCGAGGCGTCGAGTCGTGAACATGG
>JAYVHC010000487.1:0-4596 GCA_043771575.1 Planctomycetia bacterium | reverse complement strand
TGGCTCTCGCGCAATTTTGATGCAACTCATGGTGGTTTTGGCAGCGCTCCTAAATTTCCACATGCGATGGATCTCTCACTTTTATTAGAACTCAACGTTCAAACTCCGAAGGACACTCGCAAACAGATCGTGACTCTGACGCTGGATAAAATGGCGGCGGGAGGCATCTACGATCATCTTGGAGGCGGATTCGCTCGCTATAGCGTCGATGCACGTTGGTTGGTACCGCACTTTGAAAAAATGCTCTACGATAACTCGCTGCTTGCTTCACTTTACGCCGACGCCTATCGACTCTGGGGCACGCCCACGTACGCTCAAGTCACTCGCGAGACGCTCGATTACATCTTGGATCAGATGACCGACATGACGGGTGCTTTCTACAGCACCGAAGACGCCGACAGCGAGGGAGAAGAGGGCAAATTCTATGTCTGGACACTCGGTGAAGTCGAGCAAGTGCTCGGCAGCGAACGAGCCAAGGAGTTCTGCTCGGTCTACGACGTAACTGCCAAGGGTAACTTTGAAGGCCATTCGATCCTCAATCTACCGAAACCGATCGCGGCATACGCAAGGCTCAATGCGCTCGATGAATCGGAGTTACAAAAACGCTTGGCCGACGACCGTGCGAGGCTCTTCGCACAGCGCGCCAAACGCGTGCGACCGAGCTTGGATGATAAAGTGCTCGTGAGCTGGAATGCACTGATGATCACCGCCATGGTGAAGGGTTACCGAGCCCTTGGCGATGAGCGTTACCTGCAAGCAGCCCTGAAGTGCAGTCGCTTCATGCGCACGCAAATGTGTCGGGAAGACGGTCGCCTATGGCATTCTTGGCGTCAGGGCAAGGCGAATCTGGACGCCTACCTAGACGACTATTCGTACTTGATCGACGCGCTAACCGAGTTGATACAGGTTCATGCCGACGCCGAGCTGCTCAATTGGTCGATCGAACTTGCCGAGATTATGCGTAAGAACTTCGAAGATCCCGCAGGTGGATTCAACTACACCGCCACCGATCACGAACAACTGATCGCGCGCAGTAAAGACATGGCGGATAGCAGCGTTCCGAGCGGCAATTCCATGGCTGCATCCGGCCTGCTCACACTTGGCCGCTTGACCGACCGAAGCGAGCTAATCGACGCCGCCAAGAAAACATTGCAAGCTTGCTCGGGTGTCATCACGAGTTCACCGCAAGCGGCCGGCCAGTCTCTGCGAGCTCTGCATCGCGATTTTCTGCCAAGTCGTCAGTGGGCTCTCATCGGTGGAGATGATCCAGTAACGTTCAACCAAGCGAAAGCGCACTTGCTTCGAATTATTCAACCCAATGCGATCACTATCATCTGCATAGACGATTCGCAACGAGCCTCGCTCGAACCGGTATGTCCACTAGTGGAAGGCCGCAAAGCGGTCGGCGGTCAAATTACCCTTTACGCTTGCACCGATTCGGTTTGCTCCGCTCCCATTATTGGGATCGAGGCGATATTGCAATTCGTTCACGTAGAAGGCACTCGAAAGGACTAAATTCCGACTGAAAATGAAACTCCCTGTAGAACCACCGACACTTGCCAGTACCATCAAGCCCCCAATCAGTACACAGTTTCGAGATTCCGTATTAGTTCAAAACAAGTTTGCCGTCTTGGCGGTGCTGTTTTTTGTAACCGGATTCCTAGGGCTCCCATTGCTGTGGCTTTGCCCGCGTTTTTCGAACGCGGAGCGCTGGATATGGGCCATCATTAATACGATTTACACCTGCGCACTGATTTGGATCGTTATCAGGATCTGTATGTGGAGCTGGGCGCAGATTAGTTCGACTTTCTAGCTCAATTTATAAGTAGGATTTTCTGTAACGTGGCCGAGTTGCTCCGCAACTCGGAGCCATTGCGTTTTCGTGAGCTGCGACGATTCGCGGAGCGACTCGACCACATTTAACAACAACTTCGATCTAAGGCTCCGCAGGGGCGTCGCCCCACAGCTCTAAACATCTTTTCATAATACGATCCATCATAACGGGAGAGCGACGCTCCTGCGGAGCTTTTTTGGGCGGCCATTTTGCGTCCACAAGCACTTGGGGCCGATCTCGCGGCCGAAAAAGCTCGGCAGGAGCCTCGCTCTCCCGACCGGTGTTTTCTTTAGTCAAAACGCCAATAAAGATGTTTAGAGCGGTGGCGTCGCCCCTCCCGTTTTTTGCCCGTGAATCAACGAAGACTTCAGAATCCGAACCGGACGGCCTCTTTAGGCGATTTTGAATTTCGAATTCTGCAAAAGCGGCCAAAGCTTGGACTCCAACGCAAAGTGACGCTGTCCAATTGACTACTTTAATAGCTTGATGAATTTAATGTAGTTTTTCCAGTCCCAAGCAAGAATATCATGCTTACCTTCGCGCAGGTGATAGCTCACCTGCCCCACTGAAGCGGTATTGGGAGCGGGAAAGTCTTTCAATGCCAATGGCTGTCCGCCGATTTGCTTGTACAATTCTCCAGCTAGCTGAGTTGCCAGAAATTCACCCTTGGGATCGGCCCATAGATCTTCGGACGCACTGGCGACATACAAGGGCCTCGGCGCAGCGAGTGCCAACAGTTGGTGTTGATCAAACGGCATATTCGCTTCATTGTTTGAGTAATTCTCAAAGTTTCCACAGAACCAATGCGGGAAGGAATTATTGATACGCCACAGAGTCTCGCCAATTTCGCGACGACTCAAGGCGGCTCCTCCACACCCGGAGTCGTTGGAGATCACCGCAGCAAATCGCTGGTCGCTGGCACCCGCCCACAACGATGTCTTTCCCAGGCGTGAATGCCCGATCACCGCTACGCGACGCGGATCGACGATCTTTACTTTCTGCTCGATGCAATCCAGCAATCGCGACAGTCCCCAACTCCAGGCTGCAATCGTTCCCCATCGCTCAGGATGCTCCACCGAAGGACGATGTTCAGGAAAGAGTGCGTGCACGCCGTTTTGAAATTGGTCGTCATAGTCGGGATCGATATCACCGCAATACGCTGTCGCCACGGCGCAGCCGTTTTCGATCAGCATCTCAATTTCCCAACGACGGCTGCTTGTTCCGCGCCCCGCTTCCGTTGAACGATTGTTCACGACGCCAGCGTCATCATCTTTCGGCGCCCACGACACCGGAATCAAAACTTTTGGATCCGCCGTCGTGGTATGGTTACCACGAAAATTCAGGCCGAGAAAACACGGTACAGGCCGCGTCGCATTTTTTGGCGAGTAAACGAGTAGATCTATTCGCTGAGCGCCGCTAGACGTTTTCAGCTTAACTGCAAATTGTTGTCTCAGCGCCCCTCCGTCGAACGCTTCACCACTCTCGACTTCTTGACACTCAAGGTCATAGTCGGCGCTGGGATAACTGCCAAACATCTGCTCCGTGAAAACCTTCATCAGCTCGCCGCGTCGTGTCATCCACGCCAACCGAGTTGCTTCCACTGAGCCGGAGTGGACCGTCAAGATCGGTGGCAAAACATATTCCGGAATCTTCGCCTCGTCGTAATTCGGAACGAATGGCTTCACGGGTACAGGTTTCTGTTGCGCGATGGTTTTCGGTATGAATGGAGCTAATGTGATTAGGGTAAACGCTGCCGGAATCAAACCGAGCCAATTGTAGCGAGACATTTCCACCTCCCCAGTAACCAAAGTATAAGTACGTGAGATGGCGATTGTACTCCAGTTCCTACCTTGATGGCAAAGAGTGGTGAAAGGTCACTTACTCAGCGTGACTCAATTCTAACTGCGATGTGTGGCGGAAAATCGCGGCAAGTTCTGCGCGACCCGACACTTCAAAATGACGGTAAAGTGCTTTGCTGTAGTCGTTCACCGTATGGCGACTGATTTTCAAACCCACTGCAATTTCCTTGAGGCTCGCCCCTTGCAGCAAAAACTCCAGCACCTCCCGTTGCCGTCGAGATAGTCCGTTTTTCGGAAGCACTTCTATGTCGTTAGCCGGTATCTCATTCAAAACACCGTTGTGACTTGAAAGCATTGCGTCGACCAATGATCTCTGCAACTCGCTAAAATCAGTTGCGTACGCGGGCTTAACAAACGCTACGTATTCCAAGTTACCATCTGGGAAAACGCCAACACGTACTAGAACTCGCCATTGACTTTCTGACTCCGCGTGCTCAGCGGTTTCAATCGGAATGACCAATGAAACTGAAGAGTTCTGAGAGGTGGCGCATGCGATCAACTCGCACCACTGCACACAGTTAAGCAAGTCAGGGGAGATTTGCGGAAAAAGCGGACTACATCGGCTCTCGGTCCACGTAATTAGCGGGTAAGCCGCATTGCTTTTCCATGCTCCCTTACGCACACTCCAAGCGGTCGCTTGGAGATAAGCACAAACGGCATCCAACATCACTGCACAATCATTCCCCTGGTTGCGATGTCGCGCCGAGAGCCCCAGTTCCCACGCGATTCGAACCAATTGCTTCAAATCATTCTTCGTTCGCTTGAACATACTCGTACCTCTCGGACAACATGGGAAGCAGTGCTGCTGATCAATTACGAACCTGCGCTCAAAAAATGTCGCGTGGCGATTTGTCGCCGACGCTAATATACCCTTTCACAATGTGAAAGGTAGCCTAGTTAGTG
>JAYVHC010000486.1:0-3145 GCA_043771575.1 Planctomycetia bacterium | reverse complement strand
GATCGTCGCCGACCAAGAGACGCGAGGTTTGGACTTTGAGTTTGGCGATGGAACATTGTTGTTGACCGCCAAGACGGCGGACTTAGGCCAAAGCCGCGTTGAATTGCCGATCGATTACACTGGCGAAGCGATTCGATTGAAACTGGATTATCGATTCGTAAGCGATTTCTTGAAAGTGTTAGAACCGGAATCCAAGTTTAAAATGGATGTGGTCTCAGGGACACAACCGGCGCTGTTGACGACCGAAGACGGCTATGCCTACGTAGTCATGCCCATGGCGTTGGACTAACCCCAGGAGCGATCCAGATGAGCGTTACCGCGTTCATGGAGAAACACTACCGACACTACAATGCTCGCGAAACGTTGGCGGCCGCTAGAGCCTACAAGCAGTTCGTCGAAGCTGGCGGCAAGATGCTAGTCTCGCTGGCCGGAGCGATGAGCACAGCCCAGCTAGGTGTCTCGCTGGCGGAGATGATCCGCCAAGAAAAAGTCCATGCGATAAGCTGTACAGCCGCGAACCTCGAAGAAGACCTGTTCAACCTTTTCGCCCACAACGAATACAAAGTCATCAAGAACTGGCGAGCGCTAAGCACGCAAGACGAAATAGACCTGCGTGACTCAGGTTTCAATCGAGTAACCGATACCTGTATCCCAGAAACCGTCATGAAGCACATGCAGGAGCGCTTGACCAAGTACTGGGTAGAACAGGCTGAGAAAGGCGAAGGCAAATTCCCCTACGAGTACTTCTACCAAGTGCTCGAAGAAGATGACCTGAAGCAGCACTACCAAATCCCCATCGAAGACTGCTGGGTATACGCAGCCAAACAAAAAGGGATACCGATCGTCTCACCTGGGTCGGAAGATAGCACGCTGGGAAACATGTTCACCGCTCGCGTTATGGATGGCACCGTCAAAACGCACGCAGCTCTTAGGAGCGGTACTGAGCAATTGCAAATGCTAACTGAATGGTATCGCCGCGAAAGCAAAGCGTCACCGATCGGTTTCTTCCAGATCGGCGGCGGCATAGCAGGTGACTTTGCGATCTGTGCGGTGCCAATGCTGATTCAAGACCTGGAAGAAGAAACCAACTTGTGGGCCTACTTCTCTCAAATCAGCGACGCAGTCACTAGTTACGGCGGTTACTCAGGTGCTGTGCCCAACGAAAAGATTACTTGGAACAAACTCTCTGCCGAATGTCCCAAGTTCATGATCCAAAGCGATGCAACGATAGTCGCTCCACTGATCTTTGCTTACGTTTTGGGTCAATAAAACCTACGACTGATTGAGATAACCAAGATGCAGTTCGGCGTGCCGTAAGTTCAAGCGAATGCGATCGTCGAGGCTCATTTTGCCGAACGCAGGACTGTCATGAGCAGCTTGTTCGCCCCTTTCTAATCGCTGAAAAGCCTTTCTCAAGCGAGCGATCCCTTGATCGGTAGGCATATCATCTGCACCGATCGTGCCACCTGGAATACCAGGAATCTTGACCCCGCGTGGCATACCGGAAGCCAACATTTTTGGCAACCGCAGCCGCAGGATCCATCGGATAAACCAGGGCGGCGATTTGAGAGGGTAGCCGTCGTAGCCATATTCGATCCAAGCCGCCAAGTGCGCCATGATCTGCCCAGCGGTCCAATTCCCTGACGTTTGCAGGCGTCCTGTTTCGTAGATTTCGGCGATCTGATCCAGTTCGCGATTCAAGTCAGCGATCGAATCGAATCGCCGCTTGCGGTAAGGCACAGGGCCAGTTTTCGTTGCAGTTGACACTTCTGATGACTCCCAAATAACAGTGTTTGAATTCCGAAAAGATCCGGATCCCTCCGGTTGATATTTGTTCGAATTTGCCTGGCAGCGGTGGCGGTCCGCCTTCACTTATTCGAAGCCCGTGTGTATTGTAAAGCGTGTTCTCGGGATTTTCAGTTCACGCAGCCCGCATTTGCGCCGCCTGGGCTATGGCGCTTTCAATGAATCTAAGCAAACTACGCCGGCAGATTACTTTCGAGGCTGCCCGGTTGATGTACTTTCGCCAAGAATCGGAATATTACCGCGCCAAACAAAAGGCGTCGCGGCATATTTGCAAAGGCTGGGTTAAGCCGGCCGACCTTCCCTCCAACGCCGAGATTCGCGACGAAATTCAATCGCTAGCGCGCCTGCACGAAGGACAATCGCGAACCGACAACCTGTGGCAGATGCGTTTGGTCGCACTGCGCGTCATGCGCCTTCTAGAACGCTTCAAACCGCGACTGATAGGCAGCACTCTTACCGGTCACGTCCGCCGCGGATCCGACATCGACCTGCATGTTTTCTCAGCCAGTCTAGAGGCCATCACCGCTACGCTAGATGAGCAGATGTTGTTCTACGATGTCGAACACAAAAGAGTCCGTAAAGATGGTGGAGAACGAGTTTTTACGCATATCCATTTGAAAGACACTTTTCCGGTTGAGCTGACCGTTTACTCGGCGAATCTGATCAATCACGTTTTCAAGAGTTCGATCACTGGCAAGCCGATTGAACGTGCCAGCATCGCTGAGCTCGAAGAATTCATGGCGGAAGAGTATCCTGATTTGCACGTCGAGCAGTCGCTGGGTGAAATGGACGATACGCCAGACCGCTTTCAAGTCTTCTTGAGTCTGATGTTACCGCTGGAAAATGTAAAACAATCGCCCAAGTATCACCCCGAAGGTGATGTGCTCTACCACAGTTTGCAAGTCTTCGACCTGGCCTGCGACGAGTTGCCATACGATGAAGAGTTCCTCTTAGCCGCCCTGTTGCACGACGTCGGCAAAGGGATCGACAAAGAGGATCACGTCGGTTCGGGCCTCGAAGCGCTCGAAGGCTTTATCAGCCCACGGACCGCTTGGCTAATCGAGCATCACATGGACGCTCACAGGATCCTTGATGGCACCATCGGTGCCCGAGCCCATCGTCGCATTCAGGAAAACGAGAGCTACGAAGAACTGCTGCTGCTCTGCCAATGCGACCGACGCGGCCGCGTCGCCGGTGTGCAAACAATCGAACTCGAAGACGCACTCGAGTACGTTCGGCAGTTGGGTTATAGCTTTGGTTAAGTGTCGCAAAATTCTTTGAGTCATGTTGCGCTGGGCCAGCAGATAGAACCGACAGCTTAGTTTTCCCGAAGTTAGTA
>JAYVHC010000485.1:0-2613 GCA_043771575.1 Planctomycetia bacterium | reverse complement strand
AGCGCATCTTGAAATCAAATCGCATTTGCTCAAGCCCATCGATCGTCTCAAAATACTCGCGGAAGTGAACCACTTGGCTGACCGCCAGGATCTCCGGTTGCGTAGCCAGGTCGAGATCGTGGGTCGAAATAAACCCCGCAGCGCCAAAACCGAGCAATTTTTCGAGCACCGTAACAACAGCAATTTGCCGCTCGCGACTGTTCGTGCCCTGCAGGATCTCGTCGAGCAGAAAGAGTACTTTGACATCGGTCGCTTGAGCGTGCTGCGAAGTATCGACGACTTGTTTGAGTCGTTTCAATTCCGCCATGAAGTACGAAACGCCATCTTTCAGACTGTCGCGAACTCGGATGCTGGTCGCCAGGCTATAGAGTTGGGTTTCCATCCGCGTCGCACACACGGGGCTGCCGGTGCGGACCAGCAATTGATTCAAGCCAACCGCGCGCATGAATGTGCTTTTGCCCGCCATGTTCGAACCGGTGACCAGCACAAGCGGTCGATCCGCGGTGATCGAAACATCATTCGGTACGCGCGCGGAATCAGGCAGCAGTGGATGGCCGAGTTGCTCCGCCACAAGCGGCGAGCCATTAGCCACGGCCGGACCCGCGAATGCCCATTCGGGATACTCGTCCGAAAGCGTCGCACCGCTCACAATTGCTTCGCAGCGACCGAGCGCATCGAACCAGTCACCGACCGCTGAACCGAATTGCATTTGCCAACGCTCGAGTACTTCGAGCACTCGATAGTCCCACATCAGTGCAAGCTGCAGCGCAAGGTAGACGATGTACAGCATCGGGTCGCGCTGCAGGTTTGCTAACCGTACCACCCATAGCAACTTCTGAAATCCCACCACCGCGCTGCGCGGACCCTCAGTCGAGACTTGTCGGATGCCATCGAGCAGACCGTCATCGGCTGGCAAATGTTCGAATGCTTGGAAGACTCCCGAGAATTGATGCACTGCGCGATGCTGACCGGTGACTCGCAGGAAGATATCGTGAATCCAGCTGCCCCAGAAAATCGTCACCAACAAGTTCACCAAAAAACCGGCACCTAAGAACATCGCGCCGCTATTGGCAATCGTTTTCGATTCGTTCCACACTCCCAGCACCAAGGTGCAGACGCCGCCGATCACCAGCGCCGGGCCTATCCAGCTAAGAGAGTGTGCCACGCGGTGCCTCGGCAACCAGCGAGGTTCCTCAGCCCACTTGGGTAAGCCGTACACGTCTTCGGTTCCATCGCTGCTGGCAGTGACTGTTTTGATGATCGCCAGTCGCAGCGCTCGCTTGTCGCGCAGCGCCAAGACAGCTTTTTGTCGCTCGGTCACTGCGTTCCAATCCGGCACTTGCGTCAGCCAACTCTGCAATGTCCGCCGCCCTGGCAACGTGCCCGCCAAGTTCAACAGTTGCAGCAAACTCGCATGACCGCCCACGTCCAGATCATCCGTGAATGCCAAATCGCTGAATTCTGGCAACAACCGCTGCGGCGCCAGCGCTTCCCAATCGCGGTTCAGGCGCGCCAACAGTCGTTGGAAAAGGTATTGATGCGATACGAGTTCATCGAGCTTCAAACGCAGGTGTTCGTGCCACACGATTGCGACCATAAACCCAGCAGCCGCCAACCACCCCGCCAGCAGCAGTGACCCCCGGTTTTCAACTCCTGCGTACCCCAGCAATAAACCGATGGCTGCCGTAAAAAACAGCCCTGTCCGCACCCAAACCATCCGCCGACTGCGAGTCTGCATCTCAGCCAACTTGGCAGCAATCAGTTCCAATTGCGTTTCGTAGTGCGAACGAGCCGACGTGGGCTGCGGGGCTGAATTTCTAATGACGAACTCCTGACTGACCTGTTGAGAGCGACGCTCAAAAAAGCGGAGTGTGATTCTAACATAATAAGGTCTTGCCCCAACGTGACCATTAATGATTCGCTTCTCCGAGCCGCAAAGTAAGTGATGTTGCGACATCGAATGCGATCCGCTGGATGGTGCGTCACCTACTCGTCGCGTTGGGAGCGAGGGCCTTGCGATCTTGGTTGCTCATTCTGTCGCATTAAGCAAATCAGTGACCGTTTTTGCTAAGCCGTCCACGACTTGGGAATATCGCACAAACTCGATTTTATCAATGGTGTCGGTCGCTTCGTGGTAGTGCGGATAGCGAAACGGAGCGGTGTCGGTAACCATGATCCCTGAATAGCCTTCTTGCCAAAAAGACCAGTGGTCCGACCAACCCACTCCTTTTAAATCGCCAGGCAAGGCCGCAATCTGAGCATCGACTTTGCAGTGCTTTCGAAAGATTTTAACGGTGTCGGTGAGCTGCTGACGCGATTCCACATTGGAAACAAAGCCAATGAAGTTGCCAGTGCTCGGATACAGAACTGCTAACAACGGAGGATACTTTTGGCTTTGCGGTTCATCGGTATAGTAGCCCAGCGTCTCAAGGCTCATAACTATCTTGAGATCATCGCCGCGGGCTCTGCACGCCTTGGCATACACCCATGACCCCATGAGTCCATCGCGTTGGAAGTATGGAGGTTCCTCGTTAGCAAACGCAACCAAACGAACGGTTCTTGGAAACTGTTTACCTCGCAACTGCCCAGCGATTTCGATTAGTGCCGCCACGC
>JAYVHC010000484.1:0-4704 GCA_043771575.1 Planctomycetia bacterium | reverse complement strand
AAGAAGCTACCGTGCGACGTTTTCCTTGGCGCGCACGGCAATTACTACGGCATGCATGCGAAGTACGATCGCCCTAAGTCAGCCAACGCGAATCCCTTCATTGATCCGCAGGGATATCGAGCATACGTCGATGAAAAAGATGCCGAGTTTCAATCAAAGTTGGCTGAGCAGCGGGCCCACTAAGCCTGCGCTGTCGCTGTCCGATGTCCGTTTTTTCCATCGTCCGCAGTTCAGTTTGCTGCACCAACCCCGCGAATATAAAGTCGCTGCACTTCTTGCATGCAGCACTTACCGTCAGCGGCCAGAATGCCGCAGTTCGCTGCCTTCGATTTTGATTTTGCCAGCAGCTCGCGGATCGGCCCAGGAGACCGCAACCGAATGGTCGCATCGACATCTTCCAATGTAAGTCCGAAACAGGGGCAAATGGGGGCATTCGTATCCTTTGGATATATTGGTCGCTGTAGCTCATTCACAAAAACAACTCGCTCGAACAAGTCGAAGTAGGCGATTTCGCAATTTGCGAAACCACAAAACCAGGCACTAGCTCCTAACTTTGCTCGGGAATCGGATTGTATTTGATGATCCAAAGTGGCTTTACCAACCGCGGCGCCCAGTGCTCCACAGAGTGGACAATAGGCTCGCCCGTCGGCTTCCGGTTCGCGAACAAATGCTTTATTCATAGCTGGTATGTAACTCGTTCTTGCACGAGTGACTGGTCAGATCCGCGTCGTGAGCGCTATGGCTGGACCATGTAAGCAAGACATGGCCTCATTTTATCTAGCGAGTACGGGTACGCAACAGAGTCAGAGCCAAGGGGAAAAGACGGACAGTGGCGTGTCACTTTGGGGCCGCGTCTTGCATGCGAACTTCGTTTCAACTAAAACTCAACACGCGCCGCTGCCAGTATTTACCGAAAATTCACTCAGTCCGGAGTTTTTCTATGTCCACAGCCCCAGCTTCTGGAGCTCCCGCGAATACTGAAAAGACATGGTTCGGACATCCCGTCCAGCTCGCGCGGCTCTTCACAACTGAGATGTGGGAGCGTTTTGGTTACTATGGCATGCGGGCGTTGCTGAATCTGTATTTGGTTCAGTACTTTTTCTTCAAGGACGAAGTGTCGTCGAGTTTGTACGGTGCGTTTACGGCGCTTGTATACCTGACTCCGTTGTTCGGCGGTTTACTCGCAGATCGCTACCTTGGATATAAGAAGTCCGTCAAGTTCGGCGCGGTGCTGATGGCTTGCGGATACCTTGGGCTGTGCTTTGGCGACAATCGAGCGGAACCGATTGCGAAGTTGAACGGGGAAACTTACGTCGTCGAAATGAAGAAGGAACGTGTCACCGCCGATTCGGGTTCGAAAGAAGAAACCGGCAAATATCTGACCGTTAAGGAAAAGAAATACAAGATTCAAGGTCTAAAGGATGGATCGCTCAAGTTAATTTCTGTCGATGGTGACGCCGCCGCAGATTTGACCTACGCGAAAGGCACGTTTGACTTTGACGGCAAACGCAATCCGTTTTGGGTTAACTTGATGTTTCTGTCGTTGGCCTCCGTCATTATTGGCAACGGCTTTTTCAAACCCAACATCTCCACCATTGTTGGGACGCTGTATTCGCCCACGGATCCACGTCGCGATGGTGGCTTCACGATCTTCTACATGGGGATTAACTTGGGTTCGATGTTCTCTCAATTGCTATGTCCGTCGCTTTATGAAGCGATCGGACCATGGGCAGGTTTCGCGTTGGCCGCGCTGGGGATGCTGTTCTCTTGGTCACTGATTCAATTCGACGGTGGTCGCTTGAAGGGTTTTGGTGAACCGCCAGCCACAGCCACGGCCCAAATGAATTGGACAATCTACATTTGTGCCATCCTAGCCGTTCCCATGGTGTGGTGGCTCATGAATAACACGCTAGTATCTGCCCAAGTGATTGCTGACATGACGGATTCGCAAAAGGGCGAATCGGTGGGAATCGTTGCCTATTTGCTCAACTTACCGCTGCTGGGAAAGATCATGTTCATCCTGTTCACTGCCGCCATGATTGGCGTGCCAATTTGGGCCGCGATAACGGGTACGCTCGTTGAGTCCCAGCGGATGTTTGTGGCCATTGTGCTCATTGTCTTCTCTGTCGTATTCTGGACTTTGTTCGAGCAAGCCGGATCATCGCTGACCTTATATGCGGATCGCAATACGAATTTAAGTATCTTTGGTATATACGATATGCCAGCCGGTCAAACGCAGTTCTTCAACGCACTCTTTATTGTGGTGTTCGCACCGGTGTTTTCGATTTTGTGGACTGCTCTTGGGCGACGCGGCCTCGAACCTTCAACTCCTGTCAAATTCGGCGTGGCGCTGATTTTGGTAGGTACTGGATTCTTAGTCTTGGTGTATGGGGCGAAGTTTGCAAATGCTGACTTCCGAGTGCCGATGTTCTGGTTGGCTCTGGCCTACTTGATCCATTCGATCGGGGAGTTGTGCTTGTCCCCAGTGGGTTTGTCGATGATTACCAAGTTGTCGATGCCGAAAGTGGTTGGTCTGATGATGGGAGTTTGGTTCCTGTCGTCAGCGATGGCGCAGTATGTGGGTGGCATCGTGGCGCAGTTTGCTGCGGTGGAAACCGTGGGGGGAGAAGTCACCGATCCCGAAAAATCGCTGGCCACTTACGTCGAAGTGTTCCAAACCATCGGTATTTGGGGCTGTGCAATCGGCGTTGGATTATTGGTCGTTTCGCCACTACTGAAGAAAATGATGCATGGGATTAAATAGGGTGGCGACTGCCGAGACATCGGTTATTGTGAATCGATGTCTCCTAATCGATGAACTCCCTGTACTCAAATTAGCCCCCGACGAGCGGTTGCAGGGCCGTGTTGACGACAAGTTGGCCGATGGCGCGGCCAGCGGTTAAGCCGGCTGTGTTGTCGAAGTTGTAATGGATACCACCGTAGACGCGGCTTATGCCAGCTTCGTCGGCAGCTGCATCGAAGCTAGTAAACGACCGTTTTGCCAAGCCCGTTACGTCGTGGGGCGGTGGCCAAATGCCTGCCGCACCGCGATCGGCGAGGGTGGCGAAGGCGTAATTTTCACCGAAGAGGGAAGACAGGACCTTGGCGGCTGCACCGCTGAAGGTGCTGTGGCCCGATGTGTAGCTTGGGAAGGAAGGCGTATTGAGCAGCGGCGTCCAGGCGGCGTCGGCAGTGGTGGCTGCGTTTCCGTCGGTGCCTGCTTTGCGTATAGCGTCGATCGGGCGCCACAGATCATAGAAGAATTTTGCGTCCCAGGATGAGATCGCTGCGTCTGCCAGCGCCAGATTCAACAATGCCATGGTTCGAGCATTTTCGATTAGTGAACTTCCGCGCTGGAGCGCGAGGTCTTCAGCGATCGCGTTCCAGTGACCAGGAGGTGTCGCAGTGCCGCCTCCGTCCGCCCAGAAATTGGCGATGGCCGTTTGCTCAATGGTGCGAGCCGAATAATCTGCGCTGCCCAAACGCGTGACTTGGTCGATCGCTGCCGCATACTCGGGGCTCGTTAGTTGTGGAGGAGCAGCAGGCCGAAACTGATCACCCGAATTCATGATGAAGGGTGTAACCTGGGGCCATTGCGGTAAAGTTGGCGCGCTGAACCCAGGTGTCGTGGGCTGCCAATCGCCCGGATCGCTACCAGGGACGTAAGTGCTGGTAGCGTTAGAACCATCGTTTGCCCGCAGGGCGATGATTGCATCAGCGGCTTTGCGTCCAACTTCCAACCCCAGCGTCTTCGCCGGACCCTCCGGAACGTTGGCCAAGGATTCAGCTAGAGTTGCATCCCATTTTTCGATCTGTACTGGGAGTGCATACAACACCGAAGCCACACGATGTGCGGCAGCGGCGGCAGCCGCAATCTGCGATGCACCGGTTTGTGGCGCGATCTCGAGTGCATAGGAATCGTATTGCGGATTGACTGCGTTGATGGCATCGAACATCGCCACATGAACCATTGCCAGTTGTTTGGCAACTAAAGGCGGTGGGGGTTTAATCAGCAATCCTGGAACCGTCGAAGCGGGCGCGGTGGTTTCGCGAACTGCTTCCAGAAGTTCAGCGCTCCATTCAGCAATCACATCGCCATAGCGAACGATGCGTTCGGTCGCACGCGTTCGAAGTCGAGGGTCATCCGCAGTAAAGCGAAGGTGATTGATAGGAGTGGTAAAGTTCAACTGAAACTGAAACTTCCCATCGGCACCCGAGATGACTTGCTGGGTTGCAAGCGTCGTAGCTGAGTCGATGGCTTCGACGCGGACCTTGGTGTAAGGCAAAGTGGTGCCTTCGTAGTTCACTTGGGGACGAAGTACAACTTCATTGCCATTATTATCGGAGGCTGCTGCAAGATCGACACCGATGGTCAATGACTGGCTTGCGTACTGATTGATCGCGGTTACGAGAGATTCCACGTCTTGCCGCGAGATCTGGTTATCGCCGTCAATGTCGCATTTCGGCTCCGTCGATCCAGCCGCCCGAATACCTAAGGATCGCGCGCCATTACTAAGATAGTCGTTAGCCGCCAAATAGACATCGAACGCCTGAACGGTCCCCGAATTATCGACGTCATAGGGATTGGTCGCGTTCTGCCAATCCGAGGCCAGTAGTTGGCGTGCTTCGAGTTGTTCGAATCGTGGTCGCATAGTCATCACAACGTAAATCAGGTTCTCGGTCACCCTAAGTCTACTTGGAATG
>JAYVHC010000483.1:0-3543 GCA_043771575.1 Planctomycetia bacterium | reverse complement strand
CCTGGAACTGCGGGTCGGGCTGAACCAACGAGTACTCGCTTGCCGACGGGCAGGTTTTCCAAGGGAGCGGGCGATTGAATAACGATGGTTGGAAGTGTGGAAGACCAGACAACCGAAGCTGCTTGAGTCTTACCGGCAGCAGTGGCGGTGACATTATCTGTACCGACACGTGTGCCAGTGAATTGAAAGGAGGCACGGCCGCCCGAGTCAGTGAAGCTGAAGCCGTGAGTGGGATTGTTTCCCGTCACTGCGAATTCGACGCGAACACCACGCAACGGATTACCCTGTAGATCGACAACACTCGCGGTCATGAGTTGTTGGGTATTGAGCGGTACGGCAATCGTGGTGGGTGCGAGCGATAGGCTAGCGACGCGAGTCAGCGGAGCAAGGCTAGTACCGCCAAAATATCCATACGATTCAACTTCCCTGAATCCGTATATGGAAACTCCGAAGGGTGCATCGGCCGTAAAGTGGTGTGAACCTACGCCGATAGGAATTTGAGCACCAGCAAATCCGCTGCTACCAATGGGCGTAAAAGCGGAGCTCGGAATCGCTTGTCCGTCGCGTCTGACACTAACCGTGGAGGCATCAGGTACAACGAGATTTGCATAGTTGACATCGAAGTTGGTTACCGGAGTACTGAGCGTGTAGTCCGATTGAAACTGTTCGGTGGGAGGCACGAGCATCATGAACGGATCGCTGGGCACGCTGTCAAACGATTGGCCGTGCGAATACTGCGCGACGAGAGCTGGTTGCGACGTGGTGATGGCCGATGCCGCAGAGAGAATCGCTTCGTAGAATTTTCCAGCCGCGAGCGTGGTGACGAGCGTACCGTCGATGCGAACTTCCGTATTATCCGCTTGGGCCAAAACGCGGAACGTATCGCCGCGCGTGCGCATGGCTAGCGGCTCAGTAACAAAATGTTTGCCCCAAGTTTCGATGGATGGCAACTGTTCGATGAGATGATCGGCGGCAGCGAAACCGGCAGGAACATAGGCTGCGGTGTTGCCGCCATACAGTGAAATAGGCTGGTCCGCATTGACCACGGTGCCGGTCAAGTCGACAACTCCAGAGATGTTATTTGGCTGGGTATCGACGTGGAGTGTGTAAGCCTGTCCAGCGTTGAGTGAAATAGTGAATGGCACACTTGCTGGGTGGGAGCCGACTGCGACGCTGGGTGTAATGGTGACTGTAGTATTGTCGGCAGTTCCCACGATGGTCAGGTTGGTGCCACCGCCTCCGCCCAGATGCACCGTGTTTCCGTAAGCCAGTACGACATAACGGCGACCGATAGCGTCGACTGGCAAGGCCGTATAGCCGTCGGTCGAGGCCGTCAATTGATTGAGACCATAGACGGCGACTTCATCCACGGCGGTAACGAGAATACCCTTGCTAACCGCTTGGTCAGGGCTGAAGATCTCAACTTCCGAGGGCAAGGGAATCGTGGTCGTTTGTCCGGCGAGCACGTCGTAGGAATAGAACTTGTTGAGGCCGGGGATTTGTACGGTACCCGAAGTGTTCACTGGCGAAGTGATTGAGATCGAGTAGTCCGGAAAGCTCGGCCCCAACAGTCCGAGAAGATTGCGAGGAAATCCGAGGTAGAATTGAGTTCCTAAGCTATCTGTCCCACCCAGCGCAGGTGAACTAGCATCTTGCAAGCGAAACGAAAAGTTTCCAAAGGCATCGAGGGCTGCAGGGTCGCTCGATGATGTTTGAATGATTGCGCGGTAAGTACCCGGTTGGACAAAGGTGAGCAGTTTGTCTTTGGTGGCGCTATCGACAACTGTGATGCCATCGGGACCCATTATTGAAACGCCGAGCGCACCGCCGCTCGAATCCATGACATCGAGCAAGATGGGTGTGTTGGCGCGCGCGACGATTTGGAAACTCTTGGATTCGCCCGGAACGATACTACCAGTAATGTTCTCATTGAGCACAGCGGGCTGAAGTACTTCGGGCGGAATGTCCCAAATCTGAAAACTGTAAGTATTGAGCGTCGGCGATCCCAAAGCCGCGCGAGCGGTCACGGTGTAAGTTCCCGTTTGTGGTAAGACAAACTCTCGATCGAGCGTTGATTCGCGTCCAGAATAGTTATCGTAAAGCAGTCTTCCGTCAGGTGCCGCGAGAGTAACCTGCAGTTCACCGACGGTGATATCGAGAAAGTCTAAGAAGATGTTCTGTCCACTCGTAGCGCTGAATGTCCAACGATCCTTGGCACCGGGGACTTCGATTGCTCCGGCAGCAATCTGGCGGAAGGCAATGGATTGAACATCATCGGGCGGAACCTCCCACAAGCGAAAGGCGTAGGTTGGCAGTTGCGCCCCATTGAAATCAGCTTTGACTACGATGCGATACTGGCCATCGACCGGCAGAGTCACGCCTTGGTCGACGCGGAATTCCACGGTTGAGCTCTTCTCACTGATGGTGCTTCCGTCAGCCGCGAGGATTGCAAAGATCACGTCGCCGCCGAAGACCGTGTCCAGCGAGACTACATCTAAGTAAACATCGGTACCTCCACGGCCTGTGAAGGTCCAGTGATCTTGGGCGCCGGGCGTTTCAATGGCTCCGGAATTGCGTTGGCCGATGGCAACCGGTTTCACATCGGGGGGCGGGACATCGAAAATCTGAAATTGATAGGAAGGCGTTGCCGTCGAAGTCAATCGCAGAGTGTAAAATCCTGATTGGGGCAGAGTAATCACGCCCGAGTTCTGAATGAAAAATCGATCATCGTCGCGGGTGTATATGAGGCTGCCATCGGGTGCGAACAGACTGGACTGTAAGCCACCTGAGCTGAGCGACTGAAAATTGATATAGATCTGTTGACCGGCGCTGCCGCTAAACGAATAGTCATCGAATGCACCGGGCGTAGCGATATTCGACGTTCGAACTTGGCCGATCGTGTATGGACCACCCGGGTCAGCAATCCCCTGTGGGTTCTTGTTGGTGGATGCGAGAGCAAAGCTGCTTGTGGCTGCAGTTGAGGTAGTTGGCCCAAGCGAATTCAGCAAGTAAACATAAACGCGATCATCGACCGCATCGACGACCCACAGTCGGTTGCCTTCGGCGTTGATGGTCAGGCCTGAAGGATCCGCATTTTCGGGGTCGAGCCGCCATGAATTCAGCAGCGTGCCAGTGAGGTCGTAGATAAAGACTCGGTCACTCGATGAATCGACCACCCACAGGAATTCGCCGTCGGTCGTGATACCTTTCGGACTTTGATTCTGAGAGTTCAACGAAAACTGGCGGGACCTAGCTTGAACGCCACTGCGCCGGAGTGCCGCGTCGTCATAGCGCAGAACGCGATTGGTCGCATCATCCACGATCCATATCGATTGGCCATCGCTGGCGATTCCCTCAGGCGTCGTTAGTCCGGAGGCCGTCCATGAACCTAACCATTTCTCTTGTTCGCTGTCGGTGATGTAGATGCGTTTGCGAGCACCTTCGTTGCTTAGAATCCATAGAGGATTCCCCTTACCCGTAGTCGCAATGTCGCGCGCATTCAGTTCTGACGACACGGCGAACCGGCCGATGGAGGATCCGGCC